>JAKQLT010000071.1 GCA_029567025.1 Candidatus Omnitrophota bacterium
TCACAAGCGATATTATTGTCGGATTCCCAACAGAAACCGAAGAAGACTTCTTAGACACCGTCGATGTTATCAAAAAAGCATGTTATGCCTTCGCGTTTATTTTTAAATATTCCCCTCGGGAAGGAACATTAGCCGCTAAAAAATATACCAATGATGTCTCGGAAGAAATAAAAACCAAACGCATTGTCTTTCTTAATAACCTCCAAAACTCGATTTCGCTTAAAGTCAATAAATCCATGGTAGGAAAAACCTTTGATATCCTTATTGAAAAAAAGACAACGCAAGTGCAAGGCCGTACAGACGGAAATATTATCACTATTATTGATGACGCACGCTATGATGTCCGCGATCTCATCAAAGTCAAAATAACGCAAGCTACCAGCCATTGGCTCAAAGGCGAGCCTGTTTAAATATCCTTCTTTTAAAACACAATTTCACGATAAAAAACCTTTTTTAAAGCGTCTTTTTAGTTGCTTTATTTAAATTCTTTTATATAATCGAATAATATCCCTATGGATAAGGAGTCTTATGTTAGCGACAAAAAATATCACAGCCGAAGAACTCTACAAAAAACTCAAAAATATTAAAATTGGAGGGACATTCTGTCATTTTTCCCTTAAAAAATGCCAACAAATGCTTCCTCTGATTCATGAAATTCTTGAATTAAAAGAAAAGAAAAACGCGATTATCCTGACGCATACCTATGTGAGCCCTGAAATCATTTACAGCGTAGGCGATTTTGTCGGCGATTCCTTTGAATTAAGCAAGAAAGCCATGGAAACAAGAGCCACGACAATTGTTTTTACGGCGGTGCGTTTTATGGGAGAGACCGCTAAAATTTTAAATCCCGACAAGGAAGTTTTAATTCCCAGCAATTATAATGGATGTGACCTGGCTGATGATATTACAGCTGAAAAAGTCCGAGAATTAAAAAAACAATTCCCTGATTATACCTTTGTCTGTTATATCAACACAACCGCTCCCGTAAAAGCCGAATGCGATGTGTGTGTGACATCCGGCAATGTCTATAAGGTGGTTGAAAGAATTCCTAATGATAAAATCTATTTTCTGCCTGATGAAATGATGGGGCTTAATCTTATTGAGGAATTTAAGAAAAAAGACATAAAAAAAGATATAAAATTTTATACGGGTAGTTGCTGTGTACATAAAGAATATACCCTTGAGGATGTCCTGCGCGATCGTATTCATTATCCTAAGGCACAGATTATCAGCCATCCGGAATGTAAGCCTGAGGTATGCCAAAATTCTGATTTTGTGGGAAGCACATCTCAGATGTTAAATTATTTAAAAGATACCTCTGCGGAACAATTTATTGTTTTAACAGAATGCGGACTTTCCGCGCGCGTGAAAGCCGAGCATCCGGATAAAAATCTTGTGGGAATGTGCACGCTGTGTCCTTTTATGAAAGCAAACCGATTAGAAGATATTTTACGCGTATTAAAGAATCCGACGAATCAAGACCGCGTGATCCTGGATAAAACAACAATAGAAAAAGCGCGTAGATGTTTAGAAAAAATGTTTGAATATTCAAAATAAAAACTATGGGAAAAGAACTTTTGAACGTAAAAACACAATATTACACTTTTGCCGCACCGCCATCGGAAATGATTCTAAAAAGCGGGGAAAAGATTGGCCCTGTGACACTCGCTTATGAAACCTATGGGACGCTGAACAAAGACAAATCGAATGCGATTCTCGTCTTACACGCGCTCTCCGGCGATGCGCATGCCGCTGGTTTCCACGACGGCGATAAAAAATCCGGCTGGTGGGATAACATGATCGGGCCGAATAAAGCTTTTGATACGAATAAATATTTTGTTATTTGTTCTAATGTCATCGGCGGGTGTAAAGGATCGACTGGGCCATCCTCTGTTAATCCTAAAACAGGCACACCTTACGGGCTTCAATTTCCTATTGTTACTGTTGAGGATATGGTCAAGGCACAGAAACACTTAATTGATCATTTAGGCATTACAAAACTTCTTAACGTGGTTGGTGGTTCTATGGGAGGAATGCAAGCGCTTCAATGGACAGTGTCGTTTCCGGAAGCCGTTTCTTCCGCAATTGTGATTGCCGCGAGCGTCCGTCATACAGCGCAACAAATTGCCTTTAATGAAGTCGCCCGTCAAGCGATTATGGCTGATCCCGATTGGCAAGGTGGGGATTATTATGGGAAAACAGTGCCATCGCGTGGATTGTCCGTCGCGCGCATGATCGGGCATATTACCTATATGAGCAAAGACTCGATGGAAGAAAAATTCGGACGAAAGTTAAAAGGGAAAAAATCCTTAACGTATGATTTCTCAAGCGACTTTGAGGTGGAAGGCTATCTGCGCCATCAAGGCGATAGTTTCGTCCAACGCTTTGACGCAAACTCCTGGCTTTATATTTCTAAAGCGCTTGATTATTTTAATTTAGCAGAAAGAGGAAATCTCGTTTCTGTTTTATCCAAAACAAAAGCGTCGTTTCTCATTATTTCTTTTACTTCCGATTGGCTTTATCCGTCGGAACAATCCAAAGAAATTGTTAAAGCGCTTAAGATTTCCGGGAAAGATGTGACAGATATTGAAATCAATTCAAATTACGGCCACGATGCGTTTTTGGTAGAAATAGAAGGGCAATCAAAAATCATTCCGCCGTATTTAGAAAGAATTTTTAAAAGAACAAAATAATACTATGAGACTTGACTATAAAATCATTTTGGACTTTATTGAACCTAACACGAATGTTTTGGATTTAGGTTGTGGGGACGGGTCTTTATTATCATTATTGATCAAAGAAAAAAACTGTACCGGCACCGGCGTTGAAATCGATGAACAATCGATTTATAAATGCGTGGAAAACGGCATTTCGGTAAGCCACGGAGATATTGATACAGAATTATTAGATTATACTGATAAACGCTTTGATTACGTTATTTTAAATGAAAGTTTGCAACAAGTGCTTTATCCTAAAAAAGTCATTTTAGAATCCTTACGTGTGGGGAAAAAAGTTATCGTGGGAATTCCTAATTTTTGTCATATCGACGCGCGATTCCAAATATTTTTTGAAGGCCGCGTTCCTGTCACAAAAGAACTTCCTTACGAATGGTTTGACACGCCCAACTTACGCTTCTTAAGCATTAAAGATTTTAAATATTTCTGCCGTAAAAACGGGATTACCATCATCAAAGAAAAAGCTATCGCGAATGATAAAATCATCAATTTTAAAACAAATCTTTTAGCGAATATGGGATTATTCCTTCTTGAGAAAATTTATGTTTAAAGCCCATCATATTTACATGGATCATAATGCTACGACGCCTCTTCATCCTGAAGTGAAAAAGGCGATTGAAGAAAGCTTGGATATTTTCGGTAATCCGTCGAGCTTGCATCATTTTGGACGGCATGCGCGTCACATGGTCGAAGAAGCCCGGCAAGCGGTAGCTTCTTTTATCGGGGCAGACTCAGATGAAATATTTTTTGTCGGAAGCGGGTCAGAGGCGAATAATACGGTTTTATCCATGATCCCTTGTGATCATTCGAACTGTTTTTGTTCGCATGGCGCCAAACGCCAAATCATTACAACCGTTATCGAACATCCATGTATTTTAGAAACATCTTTATGTATCGGGAAAAAAGGAGGCGATGTTTCTTTTCTAAAAGTGGATTCTTTCGGCAAGGTCGATATGGAACATTACAAAAAGCTATTAAATGAAACAACCGGCATTGTCTCTATTATGATGGCGAATAATGAGATCGGAACTATTCAAGATATTAAAAAATTAGCTAAGCTCGCACATGACAAAGGCGCGCTTTTTCATACAGACGCAGTGCAAGCTGTTGGGAAAATCCCTGTTAATGTCAATGATTTAGGCGTTGATTTCTTAACAATTTCCGGGCATAAACTTTACGGGCCTAAAG
>JAKQLT010000072.1 GCA_029567025.1 Candidatus Omnitrophota bacterium
TTGATGCCATTTCCTTTAGATCTATCAACAACTGTTTCGCGCCAAATCATCTTATTAATATCACTGGAAACAATGGCGCTACGATTGACAGTTAAACGTTTGAACTCCTCTTTCTTAAAAAGACGGATGATAGGGCTGTCATCATTAAACCGCATAAATCCTTGCGGGGCTTTAACGCCACGTTCACCCTGAGAAACATCAAGAATATAAATATTTTTCTTTGGTTCAAATAAAATCATGCCGGCATGACGAACTTCCAATTTGTGGACTATCGTGCGGATAATAAGCTTAATTAAGAGACGCGGATCATGAATCATGATCATACTTCGAGAAGCGCTCTCCAATTCTTTCTTATAATCAATTTTCATGGCATCTTCCTAAGTCGTCGAAACCAATTCTTTCAATACTATTTTTTCTAATTCTTCTAACACAAGAGGTTTATGAATATAATTAAGAACACCTAAACTCTTTACCTGATCAATAACTTCTTGGTCTTCCACCCCTGTTACCATAATTACTTTAACAGGATTTTTTCCTTCGCGCAAAGATTTTAACACATCAACACCCGTCATCCCCTCCATCGTGATATCTAATAACATAAGGTCCGGGGATTTTTCTTGAACAGAGCTAAGAGCCTCTGAACCACTTTGAGCTGTGAAAACATCAATACCCCGTTTCTTAAAAAAACTTTTTGCAAAATCCCGAATATCTTCTTCATCATCCACAATTAATAATTTCGGCATTTCTCAACCCTTTCTATTTTTAAATCATACTTTTTCTGTTACGGGAAAAGCCACCGGTAAAAATAATTGTATTTGAGCGCCCTGTAAATATTCCGAAGAAAAAACAACTTTCCCCCCATGATTTTCTTCAATAATCTGTCGAATCACATAAAGACCCAACCCTGTACCTTTTTTATTTGTCGCCTTCGTCGTAAAAAATGGCGCAAATAATTTCTCTTTATCTTCCTTTTTAACGCCCATGCCATTATCCTTAAAAACTATCTCTAATTTCTTCCCGCGTTTAATGGCATAAACTTGCAATGTCGGCGAATATGCGACATCTTCCAAATAATTCTTTTTTTGCATCATCGCGTCATAAGCATTATCGACAATATTAAAAAAGACTTCTTGAACTTGAGTAAAATTCGCCCATACCAAAGGAATGTCTTTATCAAAATTTTGTATTAAATGAAAAGAATTCATTTTTATTTTAAACTGCGCCATTTCTAAAGCGGCTTCTAAACCCTTTGCGACATCAACCGCTTCAAATCCTTCAGATTCTTTACGCGTATATTTTAAAAGCCCTTGGACAATCTCTCCTCCACGCTTGACATTATCCTCAATCCGTTTAAACGCGTATTCCATCTGTTCAAAAAATTCTTTTTCTCCCTCTAAAACATTACTCTCTTTTTTTATTTTTATGGTGTCCAACGCATCTCCCGCGATAAATCCCATCGCGTGCAAACGATTATTAATCTGATGCGATAGCCCATCCGCCATAGTTCCAATCGTTGCCATCTTTTCTGCCTTTAAAAGCTGCTGATGCGTGCGCTGGGTCTCTTCATAAAACTGGGCGTTTTCAATAACAAGAGAGGATTGGTTCGCCAAAATCGAAAAAACGATAATGTCATCCTGGCTATAAATTTTTCCGGATTTTTTCTGCCCTAAAACAATAACAGCGATTAAACGCCCTTCTATAAAACTCGGCAAAACAAGTGCGGCGTCCATTTTCATCATTTCCTCTTGAAGAGTTGAAAACTCTTTATGAAAAAAATCCTTGCGTTGACGTCGAATGTCTTCAAAAATAATCGATTCTTTAAATTTAAGAATATACCGAATAATAGCGGAATCCGCAGATAAAACACTTAAAGGGTCTTTAACCGCAACAACGCCCTTAACAGCCCTTAAAGCATACTGTTGAGAGGCCTCGTGAAAAAGATAAATTGAACAATGTTTAATTCTGACCGTGCGTGCGACAAAATGAACAATCAGATCTAACAAACGCTTTAAATCTTTTACACGGCCCATTCCTAACGACGCACGTCTCAACTGATTTTGATAACGATGTTGATCTTTAAGAATATTTTTCTCTGTTTTTCTTAGAACATACAAATAAACATACGGGCCTGCTATCGCTAAAAAAATAGTTACAACTAATAGCGCTATCCACCAATATCCCCCTAAAAAACGCTCGAGGAACCGTTGCGCTGAAAATCCAATGAGAAACGGAACACCCAAAACAAAAGAATAAACAAAAATGAGAATCTTACGACGGGTAAGAATAAACGACTCATTCTTTAGCCGATATTGAGCGAAAAGATAAAATAAGAATAAAAAATAAAGAAAGATAAAAATAATTATCATAAAATATTAAATAATATTTCCACACTAAAGCATTAATAAATTTTATAAATATTATTATAAATTAGATAGGCGGGATAACAAGCTATTTTGATGAAATTTAACCGCGGAAAGAGTTTAAAAAAAATTAGAACGACAGACTTTCTATATCTTCCGGCTTCTGAATATTCGACACAGTCAAATCTTTATTGATTTTTCGAATAAGCCCCTTTAAAACAGTTCCAGGCCCAATTTCTATAAAATGAGCTACTCCAGATGATGCAATAAACTCAATAGCATCAACCCAAAGGACAGAAGACGTAATCTGCTGAGCAAGGTTCGCGCGAATGATATCAGGGTCTGATGTAGGACGAGCATCAACATTGCTAACAATAGGTATTTGTGGTTTCTTGAAATCAATCTTTCGCAATTCAGCTTCAAACTTCGAAACGGCAGGCCGCATCAAACTGGAATGAAACCCGCCGGAGACATCTAAAGGAATAACACGCTTCGCACCGGCTTCTTTGATCTTTTCTGATGCTAAAAAAACTTTCTGCGATTCTCCTGTTATCACAATTTGATCCGGAGCATTAAAATTCGCTACCTCTGCGCCTGTTGCTTGACAAATCTCAACAAGTCTTTCTTTTTCAAAACCAATAACGGCCGCCATGGCCCCTTGGACTAATTTGGTTGCTTCTTCCATGAAAAAAGCCCGTCGCTCAATCATCTTTAAGGCATCAGAAAATTTGACCGCTCCTGAAGCTACCACCGCCGAACATTCTCCCAAACTTAACCCGCAAACAAATCTAGGATTAATTTTATGATATTGTGAATCAACCTTAAAAGATTCTAACGCGGCTAAACTATACGTGAAAATCGCTGGCTGGCAAAATGCTGTTGATGTTAATTTCTCTTGCGGCCCATTGAAAATAACTTCTGTTAATCCCGGAATAACATTATTCGCCTCATCAAATATGCGCTTCGCCTCTGGCGATGCCACATAAAATTCTTTTCCCATTCCAACACTCTGTGACCCTTGCCCGGGAAAAATAAACGCAACATCTACGGCCATAAATTTCTCCTTAAAAATATTTTACCATCTTATAATATTCGCGGCCTCAACAAGCCCCGCGCCAAAACTAACAAGAGCAACAATATCCCCTGATTTAATCCGGCCTTCTTCAACCGCTTCATATAAAGCAACCGCTATCGAGGCCGCAGACATATTCCCATACTTATGAATATTCACAAAAACTTTTTCTTTAGGAATAGTTAATTTCTTTGCAATCGCCGAAATAATTCTATCATTGGCCTGATGTGGGACAATACAATCAATATCAGAAATCTTGATGTTTGCTTTTTGAGCGGCAACTTCAATCGCTTCCGCCATAGAATTAACAGCAATCTTAAAAAGCTCTTGCCCATGCATGACAATATGCGGCGCAGGGATAAGAGAATTTGTTTGATCACATGGTTTTTTGCGATAAGTGGAAACATACATCAAATCGGCAAATTCGCCTTTAGCATGCAAATAATCAGAAAGAATACCATTTTTCCCTTGGCTCAATCCTAACAAACATGCCCCAGCCCCATCTCCAAATAAAACGCACGTTCCCCTATCATTCCAATCTAAAATACGCGTCATTTTTTCTGCGGCAATCACAAGCGCATTTTTATAAAGGCCTGTTTTAATATATTGTTCTGCGGTTGTTAAGGCAAAAAGAAATCCTGAACACGCGGCGCTAACATCAAAAGCCGCGGCATTTTTCGCGCCAAGACCTTTTTGGACAAGACAAGCAACAGATGGGAAATTGTGATCTGGAGTCGCCGTAGCTACAATAATTAATTCCACATCTAAGACAGATAATTGTGCTTTAGCCAAAGCTTCTTGTGC
>JAKQLT010000108.1 GCA_029567025.1 Candidatus Omnitrophota bacterium
ATTCGAGTTTTCATCGTTGCCCGCACCATCATCTCTTTTAAATATTCTTCAAGATATTTAGGACGATTTTCTTCATTCTCTATTTCTTGCAGAACCGCTAACGCCTCTTGTTTTTCCTGTTGACTTAATTCACATTGAACCGCCTGCTCTAATAATTGTTTCGCCGTCTCTCTTAATCCTTTTTCTTTATACGCCAAAGCCGCGTAATAGAACATTTCTCCGTCGCCTCCAATGCCAAAACTGACAAATTCTTCAAATGCTAAAATAGCTTTATCCGCCTCTTTAAAACGTTTCTGATAAATTGTCACCAAAAGAATATAGACGTTGCGAATACTCTGCTCGTGAGAAAAATCATTCTCTTTAATGAGTCGAACCGCTTCTTTCAAATAAAAAACGGCTTTATCTAAATTTTTATTTACTTTTTCAAGATTGAATGCTTTTAAAAATAATACGGTAATTCTTGCTTCGAGAGTCGCTTGAGGTCCTTTAGAAAGATCTTCGGCTTTTTGTAAATATTTTTTGGAAATATCCGACATCCCTTTTTGACTATAGGCATGCGCAAAATAAATATTCATCCATAGAATAGGATAATCATTCTTAGTTTCATTAATCTTATTTTCAATTCGCTTCAATAAATCCAACGCTTCATCAAATTTTTGATCCGCCATCCACTGAGAAATAATATCAATGGCAATATCCAACCGATCCGGGTCTGATTCATACGCTTTTTGTAAATAAAAAATATCTTCTTGGCGTAATAAATTCCTCTTTTCTTCGGATGTTTCTAATTCCCGTTGCTCATGAATAATACGCGCGTAACTGTAATAAATAGCTGTTTGAGGTGTTTTAAAAGTACTTTCTAATAACCTGATGGCTTCTTGGGCCTTAAGCAAAGCATCTGGATTTTCTACATCTCCAAATCTTACCGGACGATAAATGACCATTGCCTGATCCACAAAAAAATCTATAACATACTGATAAAAAGACTCCTCAAATTCATTGCCTGTATGAATAATCTTTTGAGCCACAGCCAAAAATTGTTCTAAATCATATTTTTTAATAGCATAATACGCTAAAATTTTAGCCAAAGACGGAACTGATTCTTCTTTTCTCAATTGTTCTGGAGTAGATAATAATTTTTCTAATGCGACGGTATAAGCCTCTTCCGTTTTTCGCTCGTCACCTTGTTCGTTATAAATTTGCGCCTTGAGAATATCAACCTCAAAATAATCTTGATTGATATCGCCTATTCTTAAACAAACATCCAAAGCTTGTGAAAAATCTGATAATCGCTGATACGATTGCGCCAATTTTAACAATTCTCGAATAAAAGCATTTTGCACAATCTTGCCATTATTACTGATTATTTTTCCAACCAAGTCTTTTTGTTCTAAAGAAAGCCTGTCCGGCAATAACATATTCTGAAAACGATCCAATTGATTATAAAAATATTTTATTTCCTTTATAATAAGAACACCGCTGGTCTCTATCATCTCACGAGCCTCTTCGCGTTTCTGCTCTGCTATCAAATCATCTATTTTTTCCCAGAAATCTTTTATAATTTTATAAAGCGGACGCATTAAATCATTAAAGACTTGAACATTTTCATCCACATTTTCATAAGTAATATCTCTAAAAATAATATTCTCAAAAACACGCTCAATGCGGCTATGACTTGAAAAATAAGTTTGTTTTGTTATTAATTGCGCTTCTTGATGCGAACCAATCTCAGTTTCTGTCTTCTCGTGGAAGGCGATTGTAGTTAAATCTTGTCGAAGAGTTTTATTTAAAAATTCTTGGAGTTTGATAACAGTAGCTTCTGAAGAAAAATAAATTTCTATCGTGCCGGTTTCCGGGTCTTTACGTCCATAAATAAAGCCTCGCGGCGGCGCACGATCAATTAATTTCGTTAAATAAAAGAATTTGACCAAAACATTCTCAACTGATTTAACAAGTTTATTAAATTCCGCGGCTTCTTGAAATTCTCCATCTTCAATCAATCCTTCAATTTCTTTAACATGTTTTTGATCCAAATTCCCCAAAAATCCAAAACTTTGGCTCTGCAAAGAATCTTTATTTAAAAGATACCTGGATGGAACAAATGTTAATAATTTTTCTCTTAATTCAGTTTGTGTGCGGCCTCTTTGAATCGCTTGTTTCACGCCTTTACAAGAAAAATAAATACACACGCTATTTTTATTCTCAACCACATAATAAAAACCGCTTTTAGTAAACCATTTGCATCGCTCGGTAAAATAATAAAAATGAACACGCTTTTCCGCTAATGGCTCTAATAATTTATCGAAAGCGCATATAGACAAATAATTGTATTTCTCTATTAAAACCTTTAAATCCGGCTCTCTTTTAGGATTATCAAGCCTTTTAAGCGATCGTTCTCGTTTAACAACAGGCATAATATCCGGAGTAATTGTTTTAGATCTTGAAAAAGAAATTCCTTTCTCTTTCTTTCTTAATGCCGGTTGGATTTTTCCTAAAATTTCTGCGGAAACGTTATGAATGACAATAATCACATCAAATTTCGCGTTATGAATTTGTTCTATTTTTTGATCAATTTTTTCCGAAACAACTTTTTTCCACTCATCATCACGCAAAAAGGAATTCTCTTTTAAACTTCTTACCTCTCTTCCTAAATATTCAATAGTCTCTTCCCATAAAACGAATTCTTTTAATTCAGGCAAAGAAAAGACAATTTCTAAAACCCCATTTTTTGACACCAAAACTTTTCTATTTAAAGAAAGATTTTCTTTTGAGAAACGAACAAAAGAAACAATGGCTTGTGCTAAATAATTGGAAGCATGAGCGCCAAAATAAACAATATTGCGGACATTTTTAAATTCCTCGCGGTTTAATAGAATATCCAAATGCGAACGGCGTTCAGGATACATACCAATAATTTGCTTATAAAGATCACGTAACGTTGCATGCCATTTAAACTCAAAAATCGTTTTATGGTTAATCGCATCAATTTCTTTTATCTTTCTTCCATTGTGTTTCACAAAACCATTCACTTCTTCTACATCACCCAACCCAATATTAATCACTTGTAACGTTGTCTTTTCATTAATGACCGTATCATATAACCCATAAATTTCTCCCGTTATCCCTAAAACATCGCCTTTATGATGTTTGCCTTTTGCGGCCGCTTTAGCCATTTTCACAACAGCCGAATGCAATGTTTTCTTAATAAGAATCGCATCCGCTCCTTCATATTTTAATAAAATCTCAACTTTATCCCTAAAATCATCATAATCAAAAAGATGTCCTTTAAATTTCTTTAATGATTTAAGAGCAACTTCAAATTCTTCTTTTTGGCATCCTTCAAGATATTTTCTTCTGCTTAAGAATCCAGCAAACATTAACAATGAAGCATCAGCCCCAAAACTAAAAGAAGTATAAAAATCGCTGAAATTCTTGCCTATTCCATTGACCAAAGACATGGCCAATAAAACAACACCGAAAAGAATTACCAAAACATTCATACAAAGTAAAATTGTGCCCTGTGGTTTCTGTTGAGAATAATATTGATCGATTTTCTTTTGAAGATATTCATCAAGTTTATCGCTTACATACTTTTTCTCAAAAATTTCTGCTATTTCTTCCGCAACCCTAATCACACGTTCATTATGATCGGATGTTCTTGTCTCAACCATATGTCCGTACATTTCTTTTTGAGCCATAGAATAACAAATCAATTCTCGTATTAATAACACACACAAATAATTCAATTTTTCTTCGTCCATGCTATAAAAAAGATCTTCAACGATTGCGCGAGATAAATAAATTTTCTGATTTTTAAAACCCACATGAGAAATAACATAATTTTTCGCGTCCTTAAGTACAAGGGTCGGAGAATGATTCTGAGGATTTTCAATAAGAATAAAATTAACTGTCTTTAACAACTCCATAAAAGCATCTTCGCTCATAGGATCACCCATAAAAGACAAAATACGTTCTTTTTGCGATCCTTCTAAATATTCGCTTAATAACATACGAAGGATCGGTGTAAAATCTTTTGTTTTTCCAGTTTCAAAAGATTCTTCAATAGCTTTATTTGTCTCTTGATGAGAAACAAACCCTATACGTTTATCCAATCCGCCGTGTTTATCATCTAATTTTCTTGTATTTGTACGATTAAAACCATATTTTAATAAATGGGTTGGCCGAGTTATCTCATAAGAAAAACGATGAGGATTTGAACCGAAAATTTCTTTGATAATATTCTCGATTTTTCCTAACTGTGCCATCGCATCGCCTAAAGTATGTTCTTTTACATTTAAAGCTTGCTCTATCGCGAATAAAGATTCGAGCCACTTTTCAGACCCTATCGTCTTAAAAAATATTCTTTCGTCTCCTGAAAAATAATGGCAGGCTATTTGTTCTTCTCCTATCTCACCAACAATAAATTCTACAGATCTAATGGCCTTCTTTTCTCCCATAGTAATCATAATAATTTCTTCTTCCAACAAATCATCCAAAAACTCACTCATGGTTCTTTGATCTTTTCTATAATATTTAAATAATTTAGCGGCTAAATAAAAACTCGCTCCCAAATCAAGCATTCTTTCGCTAAATCCGATGGAGTTCATTCTTAATCCTTCTTGCAAAATAGAAAAGAATAACGCGTCTCTTTCTTTCTTGTTGTAAGGATTAAGATCGGGCATAACAAGAACATTAGAGAAGGAGAAATGCCGTCCGTTCTTTATATTAGCCATATCTTTAGGAACAAAAAGAACATGTAAAGGCTTCATAGGAACATTAAGATAAGACAAATACGCCTCTAAAAGATTTTGGACCTCTTCGACAATAACTTTTTGTTCTTTATTCGGAACTTTAGCCTCGCGGAAAATATCTTCATTAAATTGATATTTACTTATAAAAAAATTATTAACAATAAAATTTAAGAAATACTCTTCCGAAGATATATCGCCTAGCTCAGCTAAAAATCTTTCAGAAAGAATAATGTCTTTATAAATATTAACCAGCCTCATCATTTGTCTCTTTGATAAACATAAATCGTCTGAAAATAGTGCCGTTACTTCAGGGGAAAGTTGTTTTCTTAACTGATCCAAGCGCAGTAAAATAACTTTTCTGGCATCCTGAAAACCTTTTTCCACTAAGGCTCGATAGCTGATCTCTTTATTAATAATACTTAATTTTCTTTCAAGGCTGCGTCGTAAATCTTGCTCTGCCAATAAAGATCTTACCGGTGTACTTTCATGACCAGCGGCCTCTGCCCTTGCCTTGCCTATATCTAAATATCCCAAGGCGCCCATATAATTTCCAATTTGCTCTAACTCTCTTGCTTTAGCTATGCAAGTATCCAATGTTCGCGTATGAGATGTATGCGGATCATGAATAATTTGAGCCTTTTGATCATCCTCTAACTTAATGCCTTGAAGCTTTAAATTTTGCTCATATCTTTCTTTGGCTTTATTTAATTGACGGCAAAAATCTATCCCTAAACACAAGGGTTCAACACACAATGTTCCGCAAATATCAAATTGAAAACTGGCTATATATCGAAAAGCTCCTTTATAATCGCCAACGGAAGCAAAAAGTTCAGCAATGCTTAATATATATTTTATTTCTTGTTCTAAATGCTTTAAAGCTATCCCTTCGAATGTTTGAGGAGGATTTATTTGTGAAGAGGATTCTTCAAGATAGTTTTGTTTCTTTTTGCTAAATAACAACTCTTTGACGCCAGAGGCAATAAATTCTCCTAATGTATAAAAGAAAATTTCTTGCATTGTTGGCACCTGAATGCCAACGCCAGAAAAATCCTTAGCCCACACAGAATCTTCTCTTTGATCGCCAATGGCGATAAAAGGCGAATGCTCCAGAATAGCCTTAATAGGTTCTGATTGAACTATTTCTGATTTTAAACGATGATCTAAAAAGATTTCTAATTGCGGATACGATTTCTGCAAGAAATCTATCACGTCAGAACTCGTCATAGATTCTAAATGATTAGCTTTTATTCCGTAGACGCCATGATCTTGTAAAACATTTAAATATTCTTCTTTAGAATTTCCGGCCACAATAAAAGAAACAGCACTTAAATCCTTAATACCCATTTTTATAAACATCAAAGCTAATATTTCTTCTAAAGAGGCCTGGCTTAAGAAAGCAACCCGATGGCCATATTGGGTCAACAATTTAAAACACGACATAAAATCAGAAGCTCCCAAATAATATCCGCATTTTAATAAAATATTTAAATCTCTATTAACCTTTTCATAGTCACCTAACAAAATTATTTCTTCAAAATCTAAACCGATAATTGTTTCGCTGATATCAAAAACAAAAAGAATGTTCTGCAACCCTTGCGCTTGATATTCTTCAAGTATTTTATTTAATTTTCTATTAGAAAATTCTACCGTTGATAACATGGCCTCTTCTTCATCCCGAATACCTAAAAAGATATGCGCCTGAATCTCATGAAAAAGGATCTCTAATCTCTTAGTTGCATCAAGCATAAAGAAATACGGATGAAGATAAACAGTTCTTTCTGAAATGTTGCAACTGGAAACATAACAAAAGCCAAAATCGTCTGTCTGTAATTTTTTGGGATCAGCGGTAATGACAAAAATGACATCGAGAACATCTCTCGCGAGCTCTCGACGCAACGTATCAATTGTAGAAATAAATTTCTCTTTTAAGAAAATCTGCCAGAAAGAAGACACCCGAGGCTGATCAAGAGCAATCTCCTCTTTTATCTGATCGGTTACCTTCATTAAATCTTTTAAGCCAAATCTATCAGATATATCTCTTTGAACGCTTCTGGGCACCGCCAAAGGATAATTATTCAAAAACAATGATTCTTGTTTCATTTTCAAACGATTTTCCTGATACTCTAATTCATTGACAGCATCAATAACTTCTGTTTTTAACCGATACGCCTCAAAAACAAACTGATAAAGAAGCGTTTTTAATACTGGCGAGTGGCTCCAGAGACAACTATTCGTTTTCATGACACATTGAGACATTTTCTCAAGAATATGGCTCAATCGAAATGCCTCAAAATTCTTAAAAATTTCACTTTGTAAAGAGCAATACGTTTTAATAAAATAACCATTGGAATCTTCAATGGCTTTCTGAAGAAGATCAATATCAACTTCTAATTTCTTCTCATCTAACAAACATCTCTTTAAATAGGCAAACCGCATCTTTTTCTCTTCTGAAATATTCGGATTCAAAATGTTATAACCTAAGACAGTCTTTCCTTCTAAATCCAACAATCCTTCTTTAGAATCATAAATTATCTGCAAGAAATCATTAGATATCTTCTTGTTTTCCTCATGGCTTCTTAAACATTGCGCCCCGACTTCATGAATAAGAGCGATAGCGCAATGGGCAGGATCGAGCAAAATACTTCCATCGAGATATAAACAACCATTTTGAACCGTGGCATAAAACAATTCAAAATTGCCGACAAGAATGCGTGAAGGATTCGTTATCAGATCATTTAATGTTTCAATATTATCTTTTAATCCCAAAGCTAATAATAAATTAGCAGCCAAATCCGATGAAAAAATTAACGTATTATATTCATACTGGCTAATAAATCGAATCTCGCCTTCTTTTTCAGCCCATTCAATGTCCTCAAAGATATCTTCTAATGTTAAAGTATCCTCAATTTTTGAATAAGCCTGATCTTGAATAAAATAATATTTTCTCATTCTTTTAATAAACAACAAACATACCACAGAAAGGCCAACAACAATCAAAGGTAAAATATTCATCGAAAAAATCGAAATAAACACTAACGGCAAACACATAAAAGAATGGAAAGTATTCTTCAGATCATTCTGCTCTGAAATAAAAACATCCTTTCGTTTTATCGTAGAAGTCAAAATTTCCAAACGTGGAATAATAAATTTACTAGTCCAATAACGGTAAATTTTAACTTTTGATGTCGCGTTAGAAGAAAACCTCAAAAATTGCTCATAAGCATATAACGCATTAGCATAATCTTTTTTCTTATCATAAAGCCCTGCTAAACAATGCCACGCCATAATGTCTTTATTGTCTAATATTAAAGACTTTTCGAAACAATAAATGGCTTCATCATATTTCTCTTGTTTAATATAAACATATCCCAGACCTTCGTAAGATCGCGCGTCTTTGGGATCTAATTCTAATGTTTTATAAAATAATGCGATAGCTTCAACAAGCTGATTTTTCTGCGAATATTCAACAGCTAAACATCGATAAACCAAAGGAACAATCCCATTCTCCAATAAACGGAACCGCCGATAAGAAGAAGCTTTGTTTTCTTTTATTTCTTCCCAATAATCTCCCAATTTCTTATAATTATTATCTAAAATAAATGGGAAAGAAATCATATTTCCGTCAACGATCATTTTATGGTCACATGATAATGAGAATAAACAGATTACATGTCGTTCATTCATCGTAAATACTTTTGCATTATTATCTTCTAAAATATCAACGCCTATAACATCAAAACCTATGTTTTCTCCCAAAATAGAATATAACTGTACATAACCCACACAATTCGCTTTTTTATCTTTCATAATATCCACTAAAGAAAAATTGGATTTTTTATACGGAAAATGGCTACTAACATCAGCGGCTAAATTCATCACAATAAAACGTTCGCCTCGAAGAAGCTCTTCTTGAGAAATTTTTCCCTTTTTATAATCTCGACGTATATTTTTCAGCTCAATCTTTAATCTTTTTAATGACGGATCGCCTTTACCATAATCCCACTGATGCGCATATTTTAAAACTTCTTGCTTTTGTCGCTCAAAATCCAATTTTTTCCTAAACACATCACCCTTTGATTCATAAAAAGCTAATTCTTTGACCTTAGCATTTATGGCATTCTGCGATAGCGATAAAACATTCCAAAAAGTCGATGTAGTTAATGCCATCATGACAACGGCAACAATAATCGCTTTAAAATGATTTTTAGATAATATCTTATACAAAAGATATCCAACCGCTACGACACCTAAGGCAATAGCTATCTCCGTATTAATATCAAGACGATCAAACATCTGAAGCAAAATATGATTTCCTTCAGAAAAAACAGAAAAATCAATATTTTTTACTAATGCCCATAAGGAGATTCTCTTAGCCATGACATCTCGATAAACAAAAAGGATGCTGATAAAACTAACAGCTAATCCCACGCATAAAATAGATAAAACATAAGAAACTTTATTCTTAAACTCTTTCCAAACGCTTGAAAAATATGAAACCGCTTTCTTGATTCCCAAAAATTTTACGACGAGACTTTCTTGATTAACGTTCTTTCCAAAGAAAGACATAAATCCTCCGGCAAGCCAAAAGATCTGTTTCCCACCAGCCACGGAAGGTAAAACAGCATCGGCATTGCCGGAGTTAAATAATTGATAAACAGCAAACAATGCTGTTGTAATCAAGAAAAATATTAAAATGGAAAACTTCTTATAAGAAGAGCTTATTTCATGGACAGAAGGAATTTTACGAACAGTCGGAATATAATATCTGTATTTCAAATCAAAAATAATGCCACAATCATTATTTTTAACAAACTGAATATGATTTTCTGATAAACCATCTTCAATCAAATTCAACATCGTTAATAACCAAATAATCTCTTCATCGAAAGGACCTATCATATGATACATTTCATGCAAAAGAATAACTTTTAATTGTTCCGGAGGAGCGCGTAAGGCCTGCGCGGATAAATAAATAGCATTATCTTTAAATTCTGCGATAGCCCCTCCTTTGCCATGTAAAATAATTTTAATCTCTTTTTCTTTTGCATTATCAAGCCAAGCCAAAACATCATAACGAGATATTTTTCGAAAAGCGTATTGCAAAGATTCTTGAATAACCGCTAAAAAATCCTCTGGAATAGACTTACTCTTTTTAGAAGAAGTGTGGTTTGTTAAAATAATACTTTCCGTATTGATATCATTTAGAGAAGCTTGAAATAGTATTTCTTTGGTCGTAAAGCGCGGTACTGCCGATACGCGCGCGGGAAAAGCCATGCCGTCAGATGATAATAAAGAAGTCTCTAGATGAATTCTGATATCTCTCTCAATCGTCCAAAGACCAGAACTCGCTTCAATGGTTCCTTCAAAATCAAGAGGCATATCAACGGGTACTTGCGCATAAAATTCAGCTCTGTCATTTTCCATCACTCGTTTTAATTTAAAAGGAATACGTAAACCATAATCATTGACCAAAACAACTTTCACCATATCAAATGGAATCGCTCCTCTTTTGTCATAAATAATCTGATCATAAGTAAAAAGATTCATTTCAACAGAAAGTTCGAGATGATCCACTTTTTCCCCTTTAACATTGACATTAAAATAATCATTTTGTCTTTCAATAGAAATATTTTCACTGACCGGATACGCGCTCAAATGCATATCTTCGATGGTAACCTCGCCATTTAAACGGGGCTTAATAGATTTTTTAGGATTATTCTCAAAAGCCACATCCCAGAAACGCAGATATTCTGCCCCAGTGATGCCATACTCCAAGACACGGCTTAAACGAATAGATTGCTTACCTAAAATAGATAATTGTCCTTGCTCAAAAAGATTTTTAGCCCAGAAAATAGCTTGAAGATAATCTTGCGGATTCGTTGACGCCGGAATGAGTGTATTGCCGCGCAATGTTTCACGATTAATGACTTCTCCTTGCTTTTGAATAATCCCTTCCCAGAAACAGGCGCCCATCTGCAATCCGCCATTAACAGACACATCGCTTTCTGTATATTCAGACGCGCCCGTATGCCGCTCAGAATCTTGAATTTGAATATCCGTAGCCGCTAATAAACGTCTTTGTTCATCAATATTAAATTTCGATTTAAAAATAAATCGTCCCAGATAACCGCTATTATTCAGGCGATATGCTAAAGAACGTAATTCATCGCCAATACGCAAACTTTCCGCATAGGGCTGAACATTTCCATAAATAATCACTTGAATGCCAGCTTTGATCATTTCTTCAATAGCCCAATCACAAAACGCGCGATTCCGTCCGGCTTTTTCTGGAACCAATCGTCCGGAATAAGAAACAACTAACTGGTCAGAATTGAGTCCTAACGCTTTCTTTGAAAGTTTTTTAGCTTGTTTCACTTGCTCTTGCGTCGGATATTCAAAATCTTCACATCCAACTTCTTTAAGATATTCTCTAAAAAATTCTGAAGAATAAACGCGATTATCTGCATTTGTAATTCCAAATAAATCAATCGTCGGGTCAAGACGATTCATTTCATACGCATGAATAGCCGCCACGCCTTTTGTCAAATCCGCCGCGCGTAACCCAGCGCTTGTAAAATCCCAGCATAATTTTCCACTTCCATCATTGGCTAAAAATAACCACAACCACTCCTCAGAAACACCCGCATTCATTAAAAATGTACGGCCAAAATTCATATCCCAAATCTTGACACGATTGGCATACGTATGCGTTGTCCCAGAGAAAATAGCATGTTTAAATATTTCATAAGTATCTAAAATATGATTTTCTTTAATACCATCTTTAAGGATTTTCTTCATATCCGTATAGAAAAGTTTTCTCCAGACGGATATTAAAAGAGCCTGGCCGTCATTACAATCAACAACAGGGGAAAGATACTTACTGCCCAATCTTTCTTTCTTTTCAATTTCCAAATAACGAATAAGCTCTAAAGTTGCTTTGGTGAAAAATTCTGTAAATTCATAATTAGAAGCGGGCGATTCATGCGTACCATATTCATAAAGAATATTGACATAAAAACCTTGCGTGTCGCGAATAAAATAAGTCGGAATGCCTAACCGTTGATTGACTCCTCTAAAAACATCAAAAGGAATTTTTTTGCCTCCAACGATCGTATCAAAGGCCTTATCTAATTTAACAAGATCAGTAACAGGAATCGGCAGTTTTTCATAATCCAAGATATTAACATGACCTTCCTTATCTCTGGCGTAACGATAATACGGCTCAATAGGAGTTACATCCGCGCCAAGATTCAGCATTCCTAAAATATGATAAAGCATGACACGACCAAGTCCGCCGGCTAAAAGCGCTATTTCAGCGGCCACAGAATAAATGGTGCGTCCTTTTAAATGCGGCACTTGAGAATTCAGCCAATTCGCTTTTCCTCGTCCAAAATCAAGCATGAGAATAATTGCGTCAATGAGAGTCTTACGTGTCGCTTGACTACGTTCTAAAAGCCAATCAACAATTTTCGTATGATCCTCTTTTGTTAATACAGAAACCGCGCGTAACACAGGGTGTTTGGCTTCAACCGGATATCGAGGCCACATATCGGTGATAAAAGCATAGCTATCAATAATTCTATAAAATTCTTCTTTGCCATGCGCCATAGCATTTAAAATATCTTTTTCTATAAAAGAAGCATAATCCGACCAAACAGCTAAAATGCGCACATCCACATTCAAATATACTTTTTCTTCTTTACTGTTAATAAAATCACGATTTTGTGCAGGATGAATTAGCTTTCTTCGTCGTAAACCATTCAAAAGCCATATCATTTTTTCTTTATCAGCAGAAAATCCATATTGAAGAAACTTCTGAGAAGCTTTTTGTAAAACAATTTTTAAAAGAACTCCTTCTGTTTGCCTTTCACAAATATCCACAACTGTGCGCGCCATTAAATAGGATTCAAACCATTCTGGAGAATTGACTCCGCGTTGACGTTTCATATCCGGAAACGCCCATGGAATAGAAATACTTCCCGCCAATAATATCGGAATATTATCACTATTTTTCACTAAACAAACGGCTGATATTAAAATGATCGTTGCGATAAAGAAAATCTTTCTTAAATCTAATAATTGGATAAAAGAACGAGCCGTTGAAGATATCTTGCCCCACCAGCCACGGAAGGAAGCGCAAACATCTAACAACGGCTCAAAAATCTTCTTGATCATAACAACGTCGTCATTCGGCGCATTGGTCTTTCGCGCAAGCCATTTTCTAAACGCGTAAATACCTAAAATACCCAGACCAACAATCATGCCAATACAAATAATATGTAGCACAGTAAAAGAAGACGAGGCCTCTTTTAAATTCACTCCTGCAAAGATTAACGGCGCGATAAAAGAATGTAAATCTACTGTTTTCTGTGTTGTCTTATTTTGAGAAATGGGTTGTGAAGTATTTTTATAGAGATACTCTCCGTTACCGCTTTTCACTAATAAATAATAGGCGGTTGCCGCTGTCGAAGCGTATCTAAAATTATTGGGATAATCAAAACTTGAACTTACTCCAATACTGTGATAAATGCCGCCATTATCGGTTTGCGCGGCCTCTAAAGAATAAATCAATTCATCGTTGTTTGTTCCGCCTAAAATATAATTTAACCCCATAACGCCGGCAGTACCTTCGAACCAAACAGAATTAACTGATAAATTATACGAATATCCTCTGACAGTTGTATCGCCCCAAGCGACTTGTGTTTTAAATTGATTAACAAATGGTAATGTATTGTAATTTTGCGGATCAATGTTCAAAATAGGCCGCGCTAAATCAAAAGCAAAAACCGGGGTTAATTGCGGATCAAGCGCTCCTTGATAATTAATGTTTTCATTACCAAAACAGCCCGCATAAAAATATCCTGCAGGATTCCACATACGCGTTATCAGCCACTGGGCGATTAATTCTGCGCTATGACGATAATTCTCATTTTGTCCATTATTCGCATGTTGCGACAACAGATAAAATAACATTAAAACACGGCCGTTTTCTTCTGTCGAAGCGGATTGAGGCATAGAACCATTATCAATGCCAATCGTGGCATAACCATAAATCGGATTATTATGCGCGTCATATCTTGTAATAAAGAAAT
>JAKQLT010000113.1 GCA_029567025.1 Candidatus Omnitrophota bacterium
TGGTAGAGCACCTCCATGGCATGGAGGGGGTCAGGGGTTCGAATCCCCTCGAGTCCACTTTATTAAATTTAGAAATATGAAAAAGCCTTTGAAAGTAGCAATTATAGGAGCTGGAACGATAGGGCTTTATATTGCCGATAGATTGTCAGAACAAGGACATTATGTAAGTATTTTTGAAAAAAAATCTGATACAAATAAAAAAGTTTGTTCCGGATTAATATCAGAAAGGATATGGGAATTCATAGATTATAATCCTGATTTTGTAAAAGATGAATTTAATTATTGTTTTATTAATTTCAAGAACAAGATATGCAAACTGAATTTTTTTCCTAAACATTATTTAGTTGATAGAGATCTGATAAATGCAAGATTAGTATCAAAAATAAAAGAAAAAGGAGTAAAAATTTTTTTTAATAATTTTGTTGAAGAATTACCGAATGGATTCGATAAGATAATTGCTTGTGATGGAGCGACTTCAATCACAAGAACGATTTTAAAATCAGAAAAGCCAAATATTTTTTTGGGAGGTAGAATTTTTTTAGATAACAAGAAAGGATTAAAAGATATCAATACGTGGTCAAAAAAGGATGGATTCTATTGGGCGATACCTCATCATAATAGAATCGAATACGGAGTTATGGGGTATCCAAGCGGATTAGGAAATGATTTTTATCAATTCCTAAAGGACCAAGATTTGGAATTTGAAAAAAAAGATATAGAATATGCGATTATCCCTCAAGGATTAGTTGTCTCGAACAATGATAGAATCGTTCTTTGCGGTGATTCAGCTGGAATGACAAAGCCATGGAGCGGAGGAGGGGTGATATGGGGGCTTACTGCCGCAGATATTTTAATTAAGAATTTCCCAGATTTTGCAAAATACAATAAAGAGATAAAAAAGTTTTTTAGAATAAAAATATTGAAAGGGAAAATAATAAAGAAAGTCACATATTACATAGGGGAACATTTCTCATTTCTAATCCCAAAAGAATGGACTCGCGATAATGATTTCCCTTTGTTTTGATGAGAAGGAGGCGTGCCAGAGAGGATGAACGGGGCGGTTTCGAAAACCGCTATTCGCTTTAAAACCGAATCGGAGGTTCGAATCCTCCCGCCTCCGCCAAATTTAATAATTGTGCGACGGCACAATTATTAAGTGGCCGGAATTG
>JAKQLT010000114.1 GCA_029567025.1 Candidatus Omnitrophota bacterium
AAAACCAATTCATCATGAACAGTAATAATCATTTGTGTCTTAAAAGATTTTTTCTCAAACACGCGCGCCACATTAATCATTGCTAATTTAATAAGGTCAGCGGCAGATCCTTGAACCGGAGTATTAATCGCCTGCCGTTGCGCGAACTGTTTAATCGCATTATTGGCGCTGTAAATTTCAGGGATATAACGCCTGCGGTTTAAAAGTGTGGTCACAAAACCATTTTTTTCGCAAAAAATAATCATCGCGTCCATAAATTCTTTTACCCTCGGATAACGTGAGAAATATTTATCAATAAATTCTTGCGCCTCATTATTGGAAACACCCAAGTCTTTTGCCAATCCAAAATGGCTCATCCCATAAATAATACCGAAATTCACACGTTTCGCGGCATCTCTCATTTGCCGTGTTACCTCTTTTTCATTGATATCAAAAATAAGTGACGCCGTATAATTATGAATATCTTCTTTCGCAATAAAAGCCTTCATTAAAGTTTCATCTTTGGATAAATGCGCCAGGATTCTTAATTCAATCTGCGAATAATCTGCAGAAAGCAATATGTTTCTTTTAGAAGGCACAATCGCTCGCCTCACTTGACGGCCTAATGTGGTACGTATAGGAATATTTTGTAAATTCGGATGACTTGAGCTTAAACGCCCTGTTTCTGTCCCTGTTTGATTAAACCGGGCATGAATGCGTTTTGTTTTAACGTTCACTAATTGAGGCAACGCGTCAATATAAGTTGATTTTAATTTCGTTATCTGTCGATATTCTAAAAGCATCCGAGGAATTTCATAACTAACAGCTAAGCGATTCAAAACCTCTTCATCTGTCGAAAAACCTGTTTTTGTTTTTTTAAATGCCGGCAATTTTAATTTCTCAAAAAGAATAAAACTAAGTTGTTTAGGCGAATTCAAATTAAATTCCTGCCCCGTTTCTTGATAAATTTTTGCTGTTAAATTTTCTAATGCCTTCTCGCTCTCTTGAGATAAAGACCTTAGCAACTCTTCATCCAAACAAACTCCATTTCTTTCCATTTGAGAAAGAACATACGCTAAAGGGATTTCAATCTTTTCAAATAATTCTTTTAATGATTTTTGCTGAAGCTCTGGTTCCATCACGCGAAATAAAGGTTTCATCGACATCAAGGCAGAAGAAATATTATTCCCGGCATCCTTCGATTCCTTTAAAAAATTCCACACCAAATCAGAAAAAGAAAATGCCCCCTGGGACGGTCTTAATAAATAACCCGCCAACATCACATCAAACCACGATTCTATTAAAAAATCTTCTGAAAAAATATTGTCCGAAGGCTGAAAAACTCCTAAATCATAAAAAAACTTTAACAACATCTTAAGATCATAAGTGATTTTCCTAATCGCCTTGTCCCGAAAAAGCTCAACTAATGCGACTATTTTCTCTTGAGAAACAAAAACAATCTCTTCCTCATCTAAGATAATCCCCAAGCCCTTAAAACATTCGATGTCTTTTTTCTTTTCCCTATCCGCCATAAAAATAAATTCACCCGTTTTTTTTATCTTCTGAATAATCTCTTTAATATTTCCTTCATTCCTGGGGGTGTCAAACAACGGCATAGAAATATCAGATGAGGAAAGTTCATAAACAAATTTCTTAAATTCTAACTCCTTAAAAAGTTTTAATAATCGCTGTTCATCCGCAGATGTGACTTTTAAATCGTCAAAAGTCATTTCAAAAGGCACACGAACCGTTAAAGAAGCTAATTCTTTACTTAAAACAGCGTTGTCGCGATCTTTCATTAATTTTATTCTTATTTTCTCGTTGAGATTATCGAGATTCGCATAAATGTTCTCTAACGTTCCATAATCTTGAATCAATTTTTTTGCGGTTACTTCCCCTATGCCATAAACGCCCGGGATATTATCCGACGGATCACCCGCAAGCGCGATAAAATCTACAATACGCTCAGGAATAAATCCTAATTGTTCTTCTAAGGCCTTTTCATCTAAAAGAACTTCTTTTCGGGGATTAAAAATTTTGACGCAATGATCGACCAATTGATACATATCTTTATCTTCGCTAACAATCACAACATCTCTATTTTTCTTAGAGGCCTGTTTTGACAATGTCGCTATAATGTCATCCGCCTCGAACCCACCCAATTCAAAAATCGTTAAATTATAGGCCTTAACCACCTCTTTAATGATAGGAATTTGATCTCTTAAATCCTGCGGCATGGTTGGCCGTTGAATTTTATATTCTGCATATTTTTCCTGACGATGCGTTTTCTTCCCTGAATCAAAACAAACAGCCATATATTGCGGCTCAAAATCCGACAAAATCTTTCTTAAAATATTCGTGAAACCAAAGACCGCATTGGTCGGCTGTCCTTTGCTCGTCGCGAGTCCTTTGACAGCAAAAAAAGCGCGATAACATAACGCATGGGCATCAATAATGAATAAAGAATTTTTAGGCAATATCATTTAAAAAATGTATTCATCAACAATTTATTTGGGATTTGCAACAGGTTCTTCCTTAGGAATGATTGAAAAGACCTCGAGCATTTTATCTTGCGCGGCATCAAAATCCCCTTGGTCAACTAACTTTTTTGCTTGCTCTAAACGCTGATTGATCATAAATTTCATTTTTTTATCTTCCGCATCTTTTAAGGCCTTTATGATTTTAGGATTATCCGGTGTTATTTTTAACGCGGCCTGTAATTCCTCGACCGCCTGAATATAATCACCTTTTTCAAAAGACCCCTGACCTTTAAGATAAAGACCATTAGCGTGTTCAACGCGGGTAATAAAATCCGTATGGGCTTTTTCCAATAACTCTTCTGAAAGTTTCTGTGCGTCTTCCTGAAGTTTTCGAGAGGCCATCGCGTCAATCATTCTTTGATATTCGGGCCGAAGCCCCAACAATTCTTCTTTCGCTTTTTGAGTCCACACCTCATCCGGATCTCCCAGTTCAAAACGTTTTTTAAAATACTCAAAAGATTTTTCTAATCGATTATTTTCTTTATAAAG
>JAKQLT010000144.1 GCA_029567025.1 Candidatus Omnitrophota bacterium
TGAAAGAAGAAGTTGTGGCCGGCGTTTGATCTTTCAAAGAGAAAAAAAATAATAGAGGCAAAGGCTTCTTAAATTCAGTAATGGGGGAAGAGACGTTTTTTTAAACGGCCTATCACACAGCTTATGTATAAACCTTTGCCTCTTTTTTTATTGTTGGTAATAGAGAATGGATTTTAAGCAGAGCACGTTTGGTTTTTGCCGCTAAACTTCGCAATATACATTACTTTATCCGCGCGTGTAATTAATTCTTCTTTCGATTGCACATCATCAGGAAATGTCGCTAAGCCAATGCTGACAGTGATTCTTAAAGGTTCTTCTGACTGCGGCTTGGGAAATTCTTTCTGTTCGATTTTTTGCCGTATGCGTTCCGCGATAGCGTAGCCTTGTTCTTTTTTTGTCATAGTCAGAATAATAGCGAATTCTTCTCCTCCGTAACGGCAGACGTAATCGGTTTCCCGAGAAGAATCTTTTAAAATATGGGCAATATCTTTTAAGATAGCATCTCCATATTGATGCCCGTATTGATCATTGAGCATCTTGAAATTATCCATATCGATCATTAGTAAACTTAAGGATTGTTTGTCATGCTGATGGCGTTCTAATTCTTTGGCGAGTTCTTCTTGGAAATAGCCATGATTCCATAATCCTGTTAACGCATCCGTGTGGCTTTTTTCAATAATCATTTCATAAAGGCGGGAATTTTCAATAGCTAATCCGGCCTGGTTCGCGAGCATTGTAAAAAGACGCAAATCATCTTCAGAAATATTTTTTTGCGTATATAAATTATCCGCGACGATAATTCCATTCACCTTATCTTTAGCTCGCAGGGGCATGACCACCAGTTCTTTGGCCATAAAGAATTTTAAGAAAACGTCATTGGGGTATTCTTTAAGGTTGTCCTGCGTCATATGGGCGGCTAATCCTGTATAGTAAGCATCTGCTAAAAGATTTTCGGTGTTCAGAGGAATTTTTAATTGTTTGATTGCTTTATAAAGAGAAGATTGGTTGATGTTGTAAGAAAGTTTATCTTTAGTAATCAGTTCATTGAGTCCTTGATTATATTTTTGAATGTTATCCCAAATCCGTTTCGCATCTTCTCCCGAGTCGGGACCAATAGCCATGCGAGGTTCTAATCTTAATTCTTTTTCATTGACTAAAAATAAAATAGCACGGTTAAATCCTAATCCTGTATGTGCTGTCACGCCTGTTAGAATAATGTAAAGGATGTGGTTTAAGTCTAAAGTCGTACGCATCGCGTTACTGACTTCATAGAGCGTTTCTAAGTCGCGTTCGGCGCGTTTTAATTTTTCTTCCGCTCCGTTACCGTTTCCGTTAGTATTTTTGTTTTCTTCTTTTATAGGAATCGTTTTATCGTCTGGCATAATGATGTCCTTTTTATTAATCTATATGCGATGAAAGATATCATTTAAAGACGGTCTTGTCAAGTTAATCTATAAAAGGTTTTTTATATTATTTGTTGTTTTTAAGAGATGTATAACTTCTTTTATCCCAACGAGTTATACAATGGAAGCGCTTCCTTGACAGTCGAAAAAGCGTGTGGTATACTTTCACCACTTTATTGTAAATTTTAAGAAAATTTTAGGAACTTTTATGATGAGATTTAGTTGGGTCGATGTCTTGATGCTTGGCATCATGGCGTGGGGCCTTTTTTCTACAAGAAAAAGTGATATTATTACGGAGATCTTTAGGCTTTTGGGGATTTTTATTGGAACGATTATTGCATCGCATTATTATTTAGGTCTTTTCGATATTTTAGGCAATGTTTTTTCAAGAGAAAAAATTGTGGAAATTGTTTCTTTTTATGCGTTGGTACTTGTTGTTTTTTTGTTTTTTTCTTTTTTACGCGTCGGATGGAAAACAATTTTGCATTTTGAAGGATTTTATTTTTTTAATAGCCGTATCACATTTGTTTTATCATTTGTTCGGCATCTTCTTTTTTGCGGGCTTATATTATTAGGATTGATGATTGCTAATCATCCGGCTTTAACACAAGGCGCCATACAATCATTCAGCGGGCGGTATTTAAAGAAAATTTCGCCTGCTATTTACCGTTCTGCTTATGACAGCGTAATTGGAAAAGTGGTTCCTGGAGAACCAGTGAATTTCCTTATTTTTAAATTAATGGCAGAACAACCTCCAGAACAAACAAAACCACCAAAAGAATTTGAACAATATAATGTTGTTGTGTATCAAGTGAGCGAATAAGCTTTTTAGGAAAGGATTTCTTTGAGATTAAAGGATTTTTATCAGTTTTGTGTTAAAGAAGGTATCCGAGAAGATTTGCGGACACCAAAACAATTGAGAGAATTTTTACGCAAGACCAAAAAAGATCAAACGTTCTTTGATAAAGAAAAATTTGTGAATCCTTACGCGGATACACGGATTCTTTATGGAGATTATCAATGCAATATTAAACGCATTTTAATTGGCATTGATATTGGGCCAGCGGAAATATTATTGGCGGATCGATTATCTCAACAGGGACAACACGTGGATCTTGTTTTGTCGCATCATCCTGAAGGTTGCGCATGGGCGTCTTTTTATGAAGTCATGGGATTACAGACGGACGTTTTATCGCAATATGGTATTGCGAGCCAAGTGGCCGAAGATCTTATGAAAAAAAGGATGGAAGAGGTAAGTCGTCGTGTTCATAGCGCGAATCATATGCGCACGGTGGATGTCGCGAAATTATTAAATATAGCTTTGATGTGTTGTCATACCCCGGCGGATAATCATGTGGCGTCTTATTTACAGAGACTTTGTGATAAGAAAAAGCCGTCGACCTTAAAGAATGTTTTGGATCTTTTAAGAAAAGAACCGGAATATCAGGATGCTTCATCTTTTAATGCTGGTCCCAAAATCATTTTGGGA
>JAKQLT010000150.1 GCA_029567025.1 Candidatus Omnitrophota bacterium
AAATTATTGTGGATAGTGCTGATAAAAATATCAGGAACCTTTTTGAAGAGACTTCTCGTTTACGCCAAGAAAGCCGTAAAGACCTTTTTATTTCAACCGGCGTTGATCATATTGATATTTCAACGGATAGGCCTTATACCAAGTCATTAGTGCGATTTTTTAAAGAACGTCAAAAACGTTTGGCGAAAGGATAAAAAAATAATGTTTTATTTTTTTATTTTCATTTTTTTATTGTGTTCGTCAGTTTTCGCTGAGGAAGAGCTTAAAGATATCCGTCCGCCGGTGCCTTTACCGGAAAATTTTCTGTGGATTTTTATCCTGTTGGGCCTTTTGCTTCTTGTGGGAATTATTTTCTTAATCCGTTATTATTTATCAAAAAAGCCAGCGATTTCTAAAATAGAAATTCCTAAAAAACCTTGGGAAGTAGCCTTGGAGCGCTTAACGGCTCTTCTTCAAAAGGATTTTATAGCGAAAGGATATATCAAAGAATTTTATTTTGAATTGGGCAATATTGTTCGTCATTATATCGAGGACCGTTTTTTGTTAAAAGCGCCTGAAATGACAACGCCGGAATTTTTAGACCATATCAAAAAACACAGCCCGTTAAGTGCGGATCATAAGCTTTTATTGAAAGATTTTTTAAATTGTTGCGATATGGTTAAATTCGCGAAATATGGTCCGACGGAAAAAGAGGTTGAAGACAGTATTTTTGCCGCTCAAAAATTTATTAAGGAAACTGTTGTTAAACAAGAGTCTTAAAGAAATATATGGTTTCATTTAAAGACACGTGGATTCTTATTTTTATTCCTTTGATTGTTCTTGTTTTTTTTGTTTTTTTAAGAAAACGAGTCAATCATCCGTCTTTTCTTTTTCCCTCGAAGAAATTATTTCTACAGATTAAAGAAAATGGCAAGATCTTTGTTGAGCGGAATCTAATTTATTTGCGTCTTTTTATTTTGTGCCTTTTTATTGTTGCCTTAGCCGGTCCGCAGGAAATTTTAGAAAAAACCGAAATCACAACAGAAGGCATTGATATTATTTTGACTGTTGATGCTTCTGGGAGCATGGCGGCCGAAGATTTTCAAAAAGATAATAAGCGCGTGAATCGTTTGGAAATTGTTAAAGAGGTTGTCAGTGAATTTATTCGAGGACGAAAATCCGATAGAATGGGGTTGGTTGTCTTTGCCGCCCAGGCCTATACAGCTTGTCCGTTAACAACGGATTATGATTGGCTTATTGCGAACTTAAAAAGAATTGAATTGGGCATAATTCAAGAAGATGGCACGGCGATTGGATCCGCTCTTGCGACATCGTTAAACCGTTTAAAAGAAAGTCAGGCAAAAAGTAAAATCATTATTTTATTAACCGATGGTGTTAATAATGTAGGAAAAATTTTACCTTTGGAAGCGGCAGACGCCGCGCGCGCCTTAGGTGTTAAGATATATACGATTGGCGCCGGAACAACAGGATTCGCGCCTTTTCCTGTTCAAGATTTCTTTGGGCGTAAGGCGTATCAGCAAATTGCTGTTGAGATTGATGAAAAAGTTTTAAAAGAGATAGCGCAAAAAACAGAAGGATTGTATTTTCGCGCGATGGATACAGAGTCCTTACGTGCGATTTATAAGGAAATAGATCGTTTAGAAAAGACAAAAATAGAAGAAACAGGATATAAGGAATATAAACAGCTTTTTGTTTATGTTCTTTTAGCGGCTCTGATGTTGTTGCTGATAGAAATTATTTTAAAAAATACGATTTTGATGAGGATTCCTTAAAAAATGATACAGTTCGCTTATAGTGATATTCTTTATTGGATTTGGGCGCTTGTCCCGTTGGCGTTTTTTCTTTTTTGGCGTAAAAAGAAAAAACAAATTTTACGCGAAAAATTCGTGGAAAAAGTTTTATTAAGACATATAGCCCCTGATATTCATTATCAGAATGAAGATGTAAGTGTGGTCTTTTTAATCTGTGTCATCTTTTTTTCAATCGTGGCTTTGGCGCGTCCTCAATGGGGATTTGAGTGGCGTGAAATTAAGCGTGAAGGATTGGATATTTTAGTCGCTGTTGATACATCGAAAAGCATGTTAACGGATGATGTGAAGCCCAACCGGTTAGAACGTTCGAAATTAGCGGTAAAAGATTTAGTGAAAAAGCTTAACGGTGATCGAATAGGGCTTATGGCTTTTTCTTCAAGTGCTTTTTTGGTTTGTCCCATGACCGTGGATTATTCCGGATTTTTATTAAGTTTGGAAGATATCAATACGTCAACGATTCCTCAAGGCGGCACTTCTTTGGCTTCTGCCATTAAAGAAGGCATTCGTAGTTATAAAAATATTCCAGGGAAATATAAGGCCATGATTGTTATTACGGACGGAGAAGATTTAGAGGGAGAAGTGGCTCCCGCGGCGCAAGAGGCTAAAAAAGAAGGTATACAGATATTTTCGATAGGTATTGGAACATCTGAAGGTGAGCTTATTCGTCTTAAGGATGATAAAGGAAATTATGAATTTTTAAAAGATAGTCAGGGGAATTTTGTGAAGTCTCGATTAAATGAACAAATTTTGCAAGAAATTGCTTTGATAACAGGCGGGATGTATGTGCGTGCCAGTGGCGCTCAATTTGGATTAGAAGAAATTTATGATCAGCGTTTATCGAAAATGGAGAAAAAAGAGATAAAGAATAAAATGGAAAAGCGATATTTTGAGCGTTTTCAAATTCCTTTATGTATTGCGTTTTTATTTCTATGTTGGGAAACTTTTTTACCTCGAAGAAAAAATGAAAATAATAATTAGCGTTATCAGTGTTTTCCTCCTTTTATGTTCCTCAGCCTTGGCATCTATGGGTGCAGATGTCAAAAAAGGCAATAAGCTTTTTTCTCAAGGGAATTATGAAGCGTCTTTACAACAATATCAAAAAGCATTGGAAAAAGATCCTCATTCGCCCGTTATTCATTTTAATACGGGGGCCGCGCATTATAAAAAAGGCGAATATCAAGCCGCGATTGATGGATTTGAAAAAGCGCTTTTATCGGATGATAAAATTTTACAGGGACACGCGCATTATAATTTAGGAAATACGTTTTATCGGTTCGGAAAAACAAAGGAAGAAAAAGAATTGCCGGTTGCCATCCAATCTTTAGAAAAGTCTTTGGATCAATATCAAAAGGCGATCAGTTTAAATAAAGAAGACAAAGAAGCGGCGCATAATTATGAATTTGTGAAAAAAGAATTAGAGCGAATGAAGATAAAAGAACAAGAGCGTAAAAATCAACAACAAGAAAAAAAAGATCAAGAAGAAAAAAATGATGAACAAAAACAGCCTTCGTCATCGGAATCCTCACAAAAAAAAGAAGAAGAGCAGCAAAGTTCTCAATCGCAAGATAGAAAAGATCAAGAACAAAAAGAGTCAGGCCAAGAATCAGAAGAAAAGCAGGACCAACAACAAGATCATAAAGAAAAGAATGCCATGTCTTCTGTAGGGCAAGAGCAACAACAGTCAGAAAAGCAAAATCAACAAAGCGCAGGGAAAGAAGACGGCCAGCAGATGAGTGAACAAAAAGCCCAAATGATGTTACAGCAATATCAACAGCAAGAAGAACCTAAAGGGATTTTAAATTTTATTCCAAAAAATATTCGTTTGAGAGAAGTTGAAAAAGATTGGTAAAATGATTAAAATAAAAAACTTATGATACGTTTTTTTCGTTATATTGCTTTTATTGTTGTATTTTGTGCCATAACCAGTCTGTCTTTAGCTGACGATTTAAGTTTTCAAGCTACGGTCGATGCCAATCGCGTGACACTTGATTCTGTGGTGCGGTTAAGTTTAACGATTGTTAATGCGCAACCGTCTTCTTTAGAATTGCCCTCGATTGATGGATTTGAATCGCGTTATATAGGTCCAGCCACTCAAGTTTCTATTATCAATGGGCAGGTGACTAAAAGTATCACGCATAATTATTCGTTATTTCCCACTAAGACAGGAACATTTCAAATACCAGCTCTTTCAATAACGATTGATGGAAAAACGTTAACATCGCAAGCGATCTCTATTGAGGTTGTGGATGCACAAACGCAAGTTCCTTCTCAGTCGACGTCACAAGAAGGCTCAGCAGAAAAGTTAGAAGATAAAATATTTTTAATTTTGGAGAAGCCTCGCTCAGATATTTATTTAGGAGAGAAAATTCTAGTTACGATTAAATTGTTTGTTCGCGGAGTTTCGTTACGGGACATTGAATTTCCTGAGTTTGATAAAGCGTATGTAGCGTGTGATGATTATCGCCAACCAAATCAATATCAGAAAATTATTAAGGGGCTTTCCTATGACGTTGTTGAATTTAATATTGATTGTTATGCGACACAGCTTGGAACACGGGTCTTAGGCCCTGCGACACTAAAGGCGAATTTACTGTATAAAACACAAAAACAACGGCCGTCTTCTTTTGATAGTTTCTTTGGCGATAGCGGTTTTTTTGACAATTTTTTTGATCGTAGTGAAAAAAGGCCTTTGGCGGTGCGTTCTCAGTCGGAGACAATAAATATTTTGCCTCTTACTGAGCAAGGACGGCCAGAGGATTTTTCTGGCGGTGTTGGTAAATTTTATTTTAAAATGACGGCGTCGCCTTTAGAAGTCAAAGCTGGAGACCCCATCACGGTCGTTATGAATGTATCAGGTGAGGGGAATTTAAAAACAGTTCAGTTACCGGCGTTTAAAGATACGAATGATTTTAAGGTTTATGATCCGCAGATTAAAGAAATAAATGGAACTAAAATCTTAGAGCAAGTCATAATCCCTAAGTCAGAAAAAGTTACGGCAATTCCCGCTGTGGTATTTAGTTATTTTGATGTGGGCACGAAACAGTATCAGACGATTACGCAAGGGCCGTTTCCTTTAAAAGTTGAGGCGCCGGCAGAAGGCCAATCTTTTAAAATTATTGAGCCTTCGGCGGCGATAACGCCCTTTGTTCCGCAAGAAGAAAAATTAGGACGAGATTTGATTTTTATTAAAGAATCTATCGGGCCTTTACAATTTTCCTCGCAGTATTTTTATAACAGTTTTCTCCTTAAAATTTTGTATGCCCTTATCACGATTGTTTTTTTTGTTTTTTATTTTTATAAGATTATTTCGAATCATTTAAAAAAAGATGTGGCTTTAGCAAGGAAACTGGCCGCACCTCAAAAAGCTCGAATAGGAATGAAGAGGATGAAGCAATTAATCAATCAGCAAGAAACAAAAGATTATTATGATTGTTTATTTAAAACGTTGCAGGAATATTTTAAAGATAAATTTCATTTGTCATCCGCTATGGTTTCTTTTACCGCGTTAGAAGAAATTTTTAAAAATAAAAAAGTGCCGCAAATTATTATTGATCGAGTTCAGAGACTTTTTCAGGAGTGCGATGAGGTGCGTTTCGCATCTGTTGCGTATAATGCGGAAAAAGTTAAAGCGTCGTTTAATCTCTGTGAGGAGATCATAGATTATTTTGAGAGGAATGTGCGATGAGATATCGTTTATGGATTTTATTTTTCTTTTTTATGGCGTATTCTTCTTTTTCTTATCTTTCTGCGCAAACGATAGACGCCCGTTTTAATCAGGCGAATAATTTCTATAAAGAAGCCCAGTATAAAAAAGCCATTGAACTTTATGAAGAAATTCTTAAACAAGGGAAGATCAGCGGGCCATTGTATTATAATTTAGGTAACGCCTATTTTAAAGACGGCCAATTAGGACGAGCTGTGGTTTCTTATCAACGTGCGCGTCAATGGATGCCGCGTGACAGCGATCTGAAAGCGAATGAGCAATATGTAGAGGCTTTTATTAAAAATAATCCACAGGGCGTTGATCGTTTTTTTGTGGCGCGTTTATCTTTTCGATATTTTGATGCCTGGACTTTGGATGAACTGGCCAAACTAAATGTTATTTTATATTTTTTAGCGTTAATAATATTTTTGGCCGGATTTTATCTGAAGAAAAAAGAATTAACATTTTTTTCTTTGATTTTAGGATGTTTATTCGTTTTTCATAGTTATGCGTTTATAGAAAGAAAACAATCTCAAGAAAATGCCGCAGTTATTATTCAATCCATAGAGGCAAAATTTGAACCTATGGAATCCGCCACTACTCATTTTAGTTTATCTGAAGGCGTTAAGGTAAAAATTTTAGAACAAGAGGGTTTTTGGTCTAAAATTGAACGTCGGGATGGAAAAAAAGGATGGGTGCCCAAGTCTTCTTTAGAAAAGATATAGCCCTTTAAAAAACGGTTGTCTTTTCCCTTGCCAAGAAAAATGTCCTGTGTTAGCATAAACCAATCGTTACAATCTTCACGATTAAATTATGAAAAAATTTTCTAATAAAACGATCGCACGCGCCTTTCTTTATATCCGTATTTTAGATGATCGCATTCAAAACAAACAAAAATATATTTCTTCCCAAGAGCTCTCTGATATTTCCGGATTGACGGACGTTCAAATTCGTAAAGATATTTCTTTGTTCGGAAAAGTCGGCAAACCCCGCGTGGGTTATGATACCAAAGAATTAAGAGGTTTTTTAGAGGCCTTTGTTCTTAAGAGCACGGTGCGGGCGGTTCTTTTTGGCGTTGGGAATTTAGGCCAGGCAATTTTAAAATATCCGGGATTTCAGACAGAAAAAATAAAAATTGTGGCGGCTTTTGATAAAGATAGCCGTAAGGTTGGTAAAAAGATTAACGGAGTTGCTATTTATGCGATGAAAGATGTTTCGCGTGTGATTCATCGTTCTCGCGCTCAAATCGCCATTATCGCGACGCCGTCAGAGGCCAGCCAAGAGATTGCGGGAATTATTACGAAATCCGGTTTAAAAGGGATTATTAATTTTGCGCCTTCGTCGCTTGTTGTTCCTAAAGGGGTCAGTGTCCGTAATATTGATTTGAGTATAGAATTTTTATCTTTATTTTATGACATTCATTCATCCAGAAAAAGGAGGAAGTCGTGAATCCTAAAGATCAGAAACAGGCCTCATCCACAGGTTGTATGATTTGTGCGGAAATGACTGAAGCGGAAATTTTTTCTCGATTAGATGATGTGATCGAGGGATTTAAAAATACGGAAGGCGCTCTTATTCCTGTACTTCAGACAGCTCAGAATTTTTTAGGATATTTGCCTAAAAATGTTCTTCAATATATCAGTAAAAAACTTAATATTCCTTATAGTCAGGTCAGCGGGGTTGTTTCTTTTTATTCGTTTTTTTCGACGACTAAAAGAGGCAAAAATGTCATTCGTGTTTGTTTGGGAACCGCGTGTTATGTTCGCGGTGGGAAAGAAGTTTTAACCAGTCTTCAGAAGCTTCTTCATATTAATGTAGGTGAAACAACAGAAGACGGAGAATTTTCTTTAGAGATTGGTCGTTGTTTTGGCGCGTGCGGGTTAGCGCCGGTTGTGATGGTCAATGATAATGTCCATCAACGCGTTAAACCGTCGAAAATGAAAGAATTATTAAATTTGTATCGTGGGACGGAAGATGAGAAGGAGGCTGCATGAACGATATTATTAAAAATATTGATGATTTAAATCGATTAAAAGAAAAAGCGATTCAGGAAAAGAGTAAAGTGAGTCGAGAAATTCTTTTATGCGCGGGCGCCGGATGCATCGCGAGCGGTTCTTTGGATATTAAAAAGGCGTTGGAAGAGCAATGTGCCGCCCAAGGCATTGAGGTCCCTATTATTGAAACAGGATGTTTAGGCCCTTGCGCAGGTGGCCCTGTTATCATTGTCAATCCGGAAAATATTTTTTATGAAAACTTAAAAATTGATGATGTGAAAGAAATTGTTGAGAGTCATTTAAAAAAGAATCATCCGGTTGAACGATTGATGCACAAAAATGAAAAAGGAAAGATTGTTAAAAATGTGAGAGATAATGATTTTTTTCAGAATCAGGTCAAGATTGTTTTACGCAATTGCGGGAAAATCAATCCTTTAGATATTCAGGATTATATTCGTGTCGATGGTTATCAGGGGTTGGCTGAGG
>JAKQLT010000154.1 GCA_029567025.1 Candidatus Omnitrophota bacterium
GAAACCGCCATAAAAAAAATAACAGATTTTATTGAAAAGCACCCGCAATATAAACAACAGGACATTATCAGCCAGGCTTTAATTGAATTTGCCGAAAAATACCATTAAACCTAAATTGTTTTGAAAATCCAATATTAACGGCAATTTTGAGCGTTACCCGAAACGGAAGTACCGCGGCTGAAAAGGCTTGTAAACCCTCGAACATATATTTTAGCTGATATAGAATGCTTGAAAATATTTTTCGAATATTCCGATAAGCATTGCAAAGTCTAAGTTTTCTTCCGATGTTTTAAACCGATAACGGCTTTTATGTAAACCGAAATTTTAATTTGCATTATTATATCATATATGATATAATAACATATAGGGTGATTAAACCGATTGAAAAACAACATTATATTTTATAAAAAAGAAAATGGCGTTTCACCGGCCGAAGAATTCATTGATAGCTTACCTGTAAAGCATAAGGCTAAAGCCTTATGGGAAATTGATCTTCTGGAAGAGTATGGCACCAACCTAAAAGATCCTTACGCCAGCCAGGTTACAGGCTCCAGATATAAAGGGCTGTGGGAACTTAGAATTAAGTTTGCCAGCGATATTTCACGAATATTCTATTTTATGCCTGTAGGAAAAGTTTTTATTATACTTCATGGCTTTGTAAAAAAATCAAAAGAAACGCCGGAAAACGAACTCGAAACAGCTCTGCGTTATATGAAAGAGTGTTTAAGGAGGATAAAATGAGCTTTAAAAAAATAGGAATTCCTTTTAGCGAAGTTAAAAAGAAATTGATGTCCGATCCAAAAGTTGAAGAAGCCTATAAAGAATTAGCGCCAACCTATGAGATGATAAAGCAAATTATTAATGCGAGAATGGAACAAAATTTAACACAAGCAGATTTAGCTAAAAGAATGGGCACCAAACAAAGCAATATAAGCCGTTTAGAAAGCGGCAATTATAATCCTTCCTTAAATTTTTTACAAAAGATGGCATTAAGTTTAGGCAAGGATCTTCATATAGTACTGAACTAAAAACAAATGGAGTTTTCATGTCATTAGAAATCATGACCATAAAAGAACTGGCTAAATATCTCGACATAACCGAAGCCACGATCTATAAAAAAGTATCTAACAACGAAATTCCATATACCAAGCTGGGAACGCTGCTGCGCTTCTCGAAATGGTCGATAGACCGCTGGATATCTGAAAACACGGTTAATCCATCTGACGGCCTTTTTAACGAGTTCGCCAAACTCCAATCGCGCTATCACTTTAAAAAATGGCTCGAATCTAAAGGCATTGATCCAGCGGCGCTTTCAGACAATCAATTATTAGACTTAGTTAAAAAGGCTATAGCCGATCTCGAGGAAAAAACCTTATGACAGCCCC
>JAKQLT010000133.1 GCA_029567025.1 Candidatus Omnitrophota bacterium
CATATACGCACAAAATTATTGCCTCTGCGCAAGCCCGGGTTCTTCCAGATATTTATGGCATATTGGATAAAAAAGAAATTTTTGCTTCTTTTATTCAAAATGGTTTTGTAGAGGATTTGACAGAAAAATTTAAAGAAAATAATCAGGAATGGGAAAAAAGTTTTTTTGCTAAGGCTTTAGATGTTAATCGTTTTTCTGAAGGAAATATTTATAAAGTCAAAGCAGGGATTTATGGCGTTCCAATTGATGTCACGAATATTCAAATGGTTTATAATAAAAAAATGCTTGCCAAAATAGGCGTTAAAAATCCGCCTAAGACCTTTGAGGAATTTTTATCTATGGCGCAGGCTTTAAGGCGTATTGGATATTCGGGGATGGTAGCCGGTTGGGGCGCTTTATGGATGATTGATTGTTTCGCGTCGAATTATGCGTTTAATATTATGGGAGAAGAAAAAATAATGGCAACTTTTCGAGGAGAAGTGCCTTATACCGACCCGGATTGGATTAAAGTTTTTGATGTTTTTTCTCAATTAAGCAAAAAAGGTGCTTTAGCCGAAGGCGTTGTGGGTAAACCTAATAAATTTGCGGAACAGGATTTTGCTTTAGAGCGAGCGGCTTTTGCTTTTAATGGTTCTTGGTGCGTAAATGTTTATCATGATATGAATCCTCGATTGGATTATGGGGTGATGTTGCCGCCGGCGATAGGCACGAAATTTCCGATGAAAATTTGGGGAGGGGCAGGTTCTTCGTTTGTCGTCAATAAGCGTTCTTCTCATCGTGATGAAGCGGTTGCTTTTCTCAAATGGCTGACCGCGAAAGATCAACAGCATTTTTTAGCTGAAGCCACTAAGAATCTTCCATCGAATAGACAGGCATTGTCTTCTATTCCGCAGGTCTTGTCAGAATTCGCTCAAGGAATGGATTTTACCACGCATCCGACGATTTGGCCGTATAATGAATCTGCTGTTGTTACCGAGCAATATGCCAGAGGCATTCAGTCGATTATTATGGGAGAAAAAACGCCGCAACAAGTGGCGCAAGAAGTCCAAAGAATTAAAAATCAGGAGATGGAAAAAACCAAACATCATTAAATTTTTATTTATGCCGGCGATTCGGAAAAATTTATTATCAGCGCGTTTATGGGATTATGGGAAGAATTATTTATTTATTATTCCTGCCGTTGTGATTTTCTCCATTTTTTATATTTATCCTTTTTTTGAAATTTTTAATTTGTCGCTGCATGATTGGAACGGGATTAGTATCAATCGGACATTTGTCGGGTTCGCTAATTTCAGAGAATTATTGCGAGATCAGATTTGGTGGAAATCCATGGGGCAGGCTGGATTCATTACGCTTATCGCGTTGACGTTTCAAAATATTTTAGCTTTTCTTTTAGCTTTGGCCTGTGATCAGCAGATCAGAATGAAAAAGTTTTATCGTATTGTTTTTTTTATTCCGCCGGTATTATCAGAAGTAGTCGTGGGGCTTATTTGGCAATGGATTTTATACGCGGGCATGCAAAACGGGGAATATATTGGGTTGTTAAATCACGCGCTCGTTAAAACAGGATTCCCGCAATTAGTCAATAATTGGTTATCAGATCCGCGTACGGCTTTGCCTTGTATCGCCATTGTTCATTCTTGGAAAGGATTTGGCTGGGGTTTTATTATGCTATTAGCCGGCTTACAAACCATTGATCCCCAACTTTATGAAGTCGCCAAGGTTGATGGTGCGAATAGCTTTAAACAATTTTGGCATATCACGATTCCGATGATGGTTCCTGTCATTTTGGTTGTCATGATCTTAACGGTGTTAGGATCGATGCAAGTTTTTGTTCTTATTTTATCGATGGTGGGCCAGGGATTGGGATATCATACAGAAGTTCCTGTCACGCGTATTTTAGAAGCGATGTTGGGAACAAATCGTTTTGGTTATGCATGCGCGATGGGCGTGACATTCGGCATCATTCTTATCGGCATTTCTGTTGTTTTTAAAATATTATCGAATAAAATGAGGCAGGCCTAAGAGGTTTTTTATGGGATTAAATAAATATATTTTTTATCGTATTGCGAAATCAACGTTGACTCATATTTTTTTAATGGCGGTCGCGCTATCGTGTTTATTTCCTCTTTTTTGGATGATACGGTCTTCTTTGATGACCAATGAAACAATTTTTGTTGATAAATCCATTGTACCGCAAGTCTTACATTTTGATAATTATTTAACAGCGTGGAGTCAAGGCGGTTTTGGGATGTATTTTTTTAATAGCATTATTTATACGGTCTCTGTTGTTGTGGGCATTGTTTTAATTTCTTCTTTAGCGGCTTATGCTTTTTCTCGTCTTCAATTTCCAGGAAAAAATTTCTTTTTTTATCTGTTCGTCGCGGCCTTGATGATTCCTTTACCCGGAAGTTTTGTTCCCTTAGTGGTTTTAATGAATAAATTAGGTTGGGCAAATACACGTTACGGTTATATTTTATGCATGATCAACGTGGGATTATCCATGAGCATTTTACTCCTAAAAACTTTTTTTGATAAAATATCGCCGGATTTAGAGGATGCGGCGCGTATTGATGGTTGTGGGCGTTTTGGAATTTGGTGGCATATCGCACTTCCTTTGGCGCGGCCGGCTTTGGCGGTTGTTGTCATTTTTAATTCTTTAAATGTTTGGAATGAATATATTTTAGCGAATTTGTTATTTAATGATCGATCGCTTATGCCGCTTCAAAGAGGGCTGATGGTTTTTCAGGGAACCTATAGCGTGGATTATCCTTTATTGATGGCGGGCTTGACTATTACTGTTTTGCCCATAATTTTGATTTATATGATCATGCAGAAACATATTATTAAAGGTCTTTCTTCGGGCATAACAATGGGATAATTTTAAAAATTTAGATTTTAAATAAAATCAATCCAATATTCATATTTGGATTTTTGGTCTAACAGGGGTTCATTATTTTCAGAAGGGATTTTTTATGTTAAGAATGTTTCATAAAGCAATCAAAGTTTTTTTTGTTGTATTGATAGCAACATTTATTCTGTGTCCGCAAGGTTTTTGTTCTAAGATATTAGCCAAAGAAGAACCGGTCATATCTCTTGATGTTAAAAAATCTTCAGAATATGTCAAATTAGCGTGGGAGGCCTCGGCTCAAGGACGATTAAATGATTTAAATCAATTGGTTGCGGAATGCCTTTCGTTGTATGGCAATGAAGCCACTCTTCAGCAAGAACTTTTGACGCATTTTCCTCCTCGGGGGACAGAAGAACAATATCAATCGCTTAATGATGTCGCTACTATCCTTTTTGTTCAAGCTGAGGCTTTGATG
>JAKQLT010000163.1 GCA_029567025.1 Candidatus Omnitrophota bacterium
CAAAATCTGCGTATTTTCCCACATCTCTTCTTATATTAAGCGCACTCACTCCTAAAGATTATCAGATCAAGATTTCCAATCGAGATTTTTTGGGGCTTAAGAAAAAAAAATTAAAAAGTGCCCTTGTCGGCATAACATGCATGACAAATAATGCGTATAAAGCGTATCGATTGGCGGATGAATATCGTCGGGCGGGAGCTTTTGTTGTTATGGGCGGGCCTCATGTCACAGCGCTTCCGCAAGAAGCCTTGGAACATTGTGACAGCGTTGTTTTAGGTGAAGCAGAATCAGTGTGGCCAGAGGTTATTAAAGATTTTGAAAGGGCATCTTTGAAAAATATTTATGAAGGAAAACCATTAGAAGATTTCTTCTCTCCTGTTTATCATTATTTCTTGAAATTAAAACCTTCTTTTTTATGGCAGGCAGGTCTTCCTCTTTCGCGCGGATGTAAATATCATTGTGATTTTTGCGCGCGACCATCGTCATGGCCACGATATATTAAAATAGACCAAGTGATTTCTTTAGTTTCTCAAATTAAAGCGTCTAATAAAATAGGTGCATGGTGGTTTCATGTGGCGCCGATAATTTTTTCTGATGATAATATTTTTTCGAATCCGGATTATGCTAAAGAGCTTTTTAGGGCGCTTATTCCTTTAGGCATTAAATGGGATTCCTCAAGTTCTATTGATATTGCTTTTGATGATGAAGCTTTAAGGCTGGCTAAACAAAGCGGTTGCAACACACTTTTTGTTGGTATAGAAACTATTTATCCTAAAGATTTTTCTAAAACAAATATTTCTTTTATTCAATCTTCCGACGATTGTATTAAAGCCATTAAAAAAATCCAGTCTTATGGCATCAAAGTAATAGCTTCTTTTATTATCGGTTTAGATGAATATCGGCATAAAGATTATTTTAAATTGATTTGGTTTATGCTGTGGCTTTTTATTAAAACGCGTATTTTTTTTATTTCTTTAACCATTTTAACGCCTTTTCCGGGCACGAAATTATTTAATCGTCTCAAAGAAGAACAGCGCATAGCATCTTTTGATTGGAGAAAATACAATTTGTTTTTTAACGTGGTTTATAGGCCTAAAAATATGCCTGCGTATGGTGTTTTTTCGTGGTTTATTTTGATCCGGATTTTTTCTTTATTTTTTTGTTCTTTAGGACTGTTTTATATCCTACTTTTATTTGGCTTTCCTGTTTTTGCCCTTATCCTTTTAGCCTTTCTTTTTATTAATAAAAATCCTAAAAAAGTATAGTAGTTTATCCGTATTTATTTTGAAAAATTTTTTCGAGATTTTTTTGCGGAGTGCTTATTCATGACCACACTTAGAATCAAAGTTTAATGGGCAGTTCTTCCTTCTTTGTGACAAATAAGTAATTTCTAAGGTTTATTAAAAAAGAATTACTACGAATTTTAAGAACAGGAACTCTTCAGTATGGATTTATAACAAGCAAGAAAGAAAATAAAAACAATTATTTTAGTTGTGATGCGGTTATGTTTTTTTGTATTCTCTTAAGATAAACACAAGTGCTTACTGGCGGCGATAGATTTATTAATCCAGCAGCTGTTTTAGCCGTTTTTAGTAATTTTATATGTGGAGTTTGCTGATTGGGAAGAAAAATGGTATTTTTTGAGTTGATTTGTTATTCCTTTTTGAGCAATATTTCCTGAAGGAGATATAATTTTAACATTTGTTTTTGAAATTTGATGCTATTGGGATCTTATAAATACGATTGGAGTATTATGGTTTTCATAAAAATATACAAAGATGTTATCATAGAAATTGTGGTATCTATTTTGTTATATTTTTTGTCCAATCTGGATAAATTGACGGTTTTTATAGCTTTTTAATCTATTTTGTTAATATTTTTACAAATTATTTAATAAATAATGTCCAATCTCGTTTTATAATAGAATGCCATTCTATAATCTTTTGCGTTTCTACATATAGATTCTAAAAGTTCATATTTTTTATTGCTGAAAATGATTTCTGATTTTATTGTTCTTAAGAGATGATTTATGCAAAGTCTATACATTTTATAAATTTAATATAGAAATAAGATTAAAAAACATTTTTGTCATATTTGGAACAAAAATAATGTCCAAAGTGATAAAACTTGCGTAAAATGTCATATTTTTGCATTAAAACATGATTTTTTAAAATTTTTTGTGCTTTTTTGACAAGATTTATAGATTTTTTCTCGAAAGCATTATTTGGAAATAAATTTTTTGGATAAAATACCGATCATTTTATCTCGACGATAAATTTTCTAATATTTTACGAAACCTCCATTGACAAATGGATTTTATGTATTATATTTAATATATTATATATAATATTTTTAAATAAAAAACGTTTTCTTTATGTCTCTTGTTTTATCAATAAAAATTTCTCGACGGAAAAAGTCGTTTTTTTCAAAAATTTTTTAAAAAATGTTTGTGATAAGCATAAAACTCCTTGCAAATAAACAACTTAGAATAAAATATTTTTCAGCCTGCCGTTTGCCCTATATATATAATATGTTATACTTCCAATATGACCAAAGATACAGTTAATCCTAATCCGGAAGAATCAAAAGAAATGGCTGAAGCTGTTATTTTGCCTTCTGACGCCGCTTTTGAGATTTTGCCTGAAGATAAGGCGAAATTATCTGAATTATCCGATGAGGATTGCCGTATTTTACATATAAAAAATGGTGAAAATCCTTCCGAAAATAGCGATGATTCTTCGTTTGTTCCTCAAATTCCGCAAGACCAATTTTCCGATGAAGCCCAAAAAGATTTTGTAAGCGCCGATAAAATAAATAGCGAATTTGTCGTTCTTCCTGGCGAGAGAATTCCGGCGGATAATTTTATGAGCCGGTTTAAACTTTGGATGCGCACGGTCAGCATTGCTGTTTTATTAACTTTTGTGCCCCAGCAAATCAGCTGGGCTTTTTCATATAATCCGCTTGTTTTGTGGAAAAATAAGGCGTCTATCGCGGATCAATATTTAGGCGATGGCGTAACTGCCTCAAAAGCCGAGGAAATGAATCAGGATGATTTATCGGCGTTACGTATTTCTGAAAGCGTCAGGCATTTCTTAGATCAGATAAAAGATAAACCAGATAATACCCGCGTTCAATTACAGCTTCCTAATCCGCATCCGTCAAAACTCGTGCGCGAAAATCAATATCATATTCTTATTGATACAGGTATTAAATTTGATAATGCGCGCATTGAAGAAATTTCTTCATGGTTAAGAAAATCTGATATTCATCCGTTAAACTGCGCGGTTTATGCCTTAAAAGATTTACTCTCTTCTTATAAAATAAATTTTTCTTTAGAAGAAGTCTCCGTGATGTCTTTGCTTGTAGACTTAATGAACGACATTGTCCGCCCCGGCGATCCGAAACTCAAGACTTCTCTTTATTCATTGAATAAAATCGTTTCGGCTTACGGCTTAAATTTGAAATCCGCGAAATTGGCCCCGCATGAAATTCTTAAACTTAAAACGCCGTTTTTAGCCAGCTTTGAAGATGAACATTTTGTGTTTGTCGAAAAAGTCACGGAAAGCGAAGTGCATTATACCGATATCGGCAAAAAACAAATCGCGTCTTTTGAGGAATTTGTCGCTGAAGCCACCGGTTTTGTCCTCGCGCCGGATTTAGATACACAAAAAGAAATTTCTTTTGAAGCTGTTCCCGATGCCATGCAGGCGTTTGTCTGGGGGTCGAAGTGGGAAGATATGTCAGATCAATTGCCAGGACTTGTAGGCTGGGATGAAATAGCTATCAATGTTGGTATTCAGATAGTATGTGCTCTTTTGCCAGTCGGGCTTAATCAAATTGGTTTTTTAAAGCCTTTATTTGAAGGTGCGACTATGATGAAAGCCATTGTTGGTTTTTCTATGGCTTTATCTGCGGCACAATTTTCTAATGCTTTGGCAACGGCTTGCGTTTTAGCAGGAAAATGTGATGAATCTATGGCCATGGTTTTAGCGCAGACACTTTCCATAGCTATTTCTATGGGAGCGAGTTTTGCTATGAGCGGGACTTCTACTGCCGCGGCTCAATCTGCAGGAGAAACAGCTGGAAATAGTGCTGGAACATTGGCTGCCACTACAACTCCTAGTGAGTTACCTGTTGGATTTGAAGGTCCAAGCTTGAATCAATTTAATGCTTATAATTCAGCTTATGCTTCAGCTTATACATCTGCTGTTAATGCTTCTGCTTTTAATAGTTTTATGAAAGGTTTTTTGATTGGAATTCCTTTAGGATTTGTTAAAGTTCAAATAATGAATTGGTTAAATGATCAAGTTTTTGCAGATTGGACCCCGGATAGTAAGCTTGGAAAAACTTTTAAAGGAATGGTTGTTTCTCTTTTGTCAGACATAATCATGTCTCAAGGAGCAGTTGCGATTGATAATGGCATTTTAGGAGGTAATAACACTATTGGTCAATATCTTGGAGTTGAGTCGACAAGTTTAACGACGCGTCCTCCAATAACTTTGCAATCAATTTGGGTAAGTATCAAATCTTTTTGTGTCAATGCGTGGCCTTGGATTAAAAGAACAGCTGTTTCAATTTATAATGGTGCAATATCTTTTTGCGTTAATGCATGGAAATGGATAGAAAAAACAGCCATAGCTTTTTATAATAGTTGTAAAAATTTTCTTACTTCTTGTTATGAAAATAGAAATTGGTTGACAGGAACGGGCTATTTATTGGCAAGGCCTTTTGTTGCCTCTTGGAATTTTATTGCTAAGCTTTCGGTCTCATTTTGGAATAAAGGAATCAAACAGGCATTTTTGAAGGATTTTGTTCAAGATTCTTATAAAGATCGAGGAGCGTTTAAAGGAACTTTTGTTTTAATCGGAAGAATGGCCAATTTTACAGTAACTATTATTCCAAGAACTATCAATTGGCTTGATAAAAACACCCTTAATATTGGAGGATGGTTTAAACAAGATGTTAAGCCGTGGGCTTTAAAGACAATAAAGGCTATTGATAAAAGCAATAATTTTCTTGTCAGGATTTTCTTGAATAATGATATTTTAAGCGCCAAGACCTTGTTTCTTACTGTTCGTTTGACATTAAAACAACATCAATTTTTTAGAAAATCATTTGGTCTTTTTGTTCGATGGGTATTTTCAGAACAAGAAAAGTATATATTTGGCAAGAAAATAAATAATCTTTTTGGAATTGAGGTAGACGAAGATTCTATGTTGTCTGAGGCTATTGGGGAAGGCGCGGGATTGCTTTATGATAATTTTTCATATCAAGGTTTCTTAAGAACTGAGAATAAGAATTTGTTGGCTTTAGATACGATGAAGACCATGGGTAGTATAGGCATGGGTTTATTGACGGGATATTTAATGGATAAGGTCGAAGATAAATATAATAATAATCGTTTAAAGCTTTTTTATCGTCGATTAAATGAGGTTGTTTTAGGAAGTTTGATGCAGACCGCTGCCGCAGGCTTTACTTACCTTTTAGTTCTTCCTGAGCGAGAAAGACAAGCTCTATTTTTAGCTAAAGAAGCGATGACCAAAGAAAAGTTCAGAACCCAGGGCCTTTTAGATGAGCAGAATAATATCGTTGTTTCGCAATTAACCGATGATCAAAAGGCAAGATTAGGCATCACAGGTAATGAAAATATTAGTTACGATAATTTTATTGAAAGAGAAGGATCTCAAGATGTTGTTAATCAGATTTTTCTTAAGAAATTGGGAGTATTAGACGCTGATAATAATATTTTGGTTGCACGATTAAGCGAGGAGCAAAAGACGCAATTAGGCATTACAGGTACTGAAAATATTAGTTACGATAATTTTATGCAGAAACAAGGAGCGAATAAAATATTAAATGAAATAGTTTATACGCAAGCGGTGGTTCAATTTGAAGGTCTTTTAGCAACGCAATATAAGGTGGCGTATGTAGTGGCTCAAAGACAAGCGCGAGCCTTAGCAGAACAAAAGGCCGAAGGAGAAACATTTAAGACTGATAGAGAAAAAGAAGAATTTATTGCGGAATATGTTAAAAAAGAAACACCGCGATTGTTTTCTATAAATATGCAGAAGATTAATGATGCTTTAGTTAATCTTTATTCATCTGAAGGCCAGGCTTTTGTGGAAAATAATATTGATCAAAATGATCATATTCAAGGAAAAACAAGGACTCAATTAAAAGAATATTTTACAAAAGATATGTCTTTAGCCGGTTGGTGGGCGAATTTAAATAAAACGCATGATCAAATTAAGCAAGATATGGATAAAATCTTTTTAGAAATTTTTGATGGCCAAACAAGCAGTGAAATTTTAACAGGTTCTGAGAATAATGAAAATCTTGATAATAGGGCTATTAAATATGCTCAAAATCTTAGATTAGAATCTCAAAAAGTTTTTGAAACTTTTGCTGAAATTTTAATGACGCCGTTAATTAAAGCTTCTCATAATTATATTACTTTAAATGGCGCTACGGATTTTCTTATGGGGAAAAAATCTTTAGTTTCATCGGACAACCCTAATGTGGATGTTACAAAATTATCTGGAGTGGAACAATGGAGCTTAGCTTTATTTAATTTGGGCCATGTTGCGGATCAAATAAATAATTTAAGCGGTTGGACCTATGAACGTGTAGCGCAACTTAAAAAACAGAATGCAGAATTAGAGAAGGAAATGAGGGCTGATAACGCGGAATCTGATAAGCCGATACCAGAGGATCTTTTAAATGCAGAGATAGCAAAACAAAAAGTTTTGATGCTTTATAAGATTATGGAACCTTCTATTATGATTCAGCATGCGTTAATAGATTTGGCAAATTCTTCATTAGGTTCTACTCTTCAAAATGTCCAAACTAATCCGTTTATGGGAACTTTAGATTATACAATTTATGGAATGAGTCGTTTGACTAATAAATTAGGTCATGCTTTAGGGGCAGAAGATGATATAGGCACTGAAGCTATACAAAATACATGGCAAATATTATTCGGGCAAGATTCAAAATATTTTATGTATAAGAAAAATTCAAAATTAGGAAAGAACAATGTTTTTATGATTTCTGAATTTTTTAATACGAAACTAAATCGCACTCCGGGGCAAAATAATGGAGGAGATGCGGCAACACAATGGGTTGGTCAAACTGCTGATTTGGGTAATTTATCGTTAATGAATGAACAGCAGGTTATTAAATATTCTAAAGACAATGTTATTTCTCGTTCAGCGATTTTTAATAGGATTAGTTCTATTGAGCAGACTATAAAAGCAAATGAAGAAAGAATAGCAGAAATAGGAACAGCAACCACTCCAGAACAACAGCGAGAAAAAGAAGCATTGAGTCGTAATAATAAGATATTGCAAACTGAAAACGCCACGCTTCGTTCTCATCTTGAGAACAATATTTTTGTTTCTGCTGATCAGGTGATTAGTTTAAGAAATAATAACTATAGAATAGAAAACATAGATAAAGATTTATTGAAACAAGATATTTCTGCTGAACAAAGAACAGCTCTTATACAAGAGAAGGAAGGGCTTCTGGCGGCCAATAGGAATATTTATAAAGATGCTTTAGGCCTTTCTCATCCTACGTTATTAAGTTTGACGGAAAATGAACTTGAAATAAATAGTATCAATGATCAATTGGCCAACAATACTCTTAGCGCAGAAGAAAGAAGCGATTTTGAGCAGAAAAAGAATAATTTGATCGGCGAGAATAATTTATTCTTAAAAAGTTTAGATGCGCACATAAATCTTTTAGCTTTAAAGCCTTCCGAAGGAAACGAGACGATTGATATTTCCAGCATGTCGCAATATACAAAAAATCTTAATGGATTTTCTTTAAGAAGCATTATGTTGCAAAATGCGAATGGACACAATATTCTTTTAGGAAAAAAGATTCCTAAAAAAGAAGATATTCAGAAAATCATAATAAATGGTGAAACAGAGTGGACATTAAAGGACGGATTAAACCCGGATGATTTTTTAAGCCCGAACGATGTTTTTATTTTTTCTGATGATAGGACCGAAATTGTTGGAACAAGAATTAACGGCGCGACGCAATTAGTTTTAGGCGGATTAAACGCTCAAGAATTACAAAATCAATCTGAAACATTGAATGTTAATATCAATATTGGCCAATATGAATTATCCGGCGGAAATGTTGTTAATCTTTCTTTTTCTCGTCAAGCGGGTCAATCAACACGTTTAGCTGGTCAAGATGTGTCTTTCTCTGACGCGTGGTTAACAACCCGTCAAGATTGGAATTTTGCCACTCCTTCCTTAATAACCACAACAGTTTTAGGTGGGACTAATGAAGGAAATCAATACCGCGCGTTTATACGGTCTTTAGGTCCTAAAGGCGAATTAGATTCGATGTCCTGGAGCGTTGATTCTATTATATATCTTAATGGAAAATCTCGCGTTGAAGGAAAACCAGATTATGCTTTCCTTAAAGGAAGTATTGTGGCGAATCGCGATGTTACACAAAGTGTCAATGCCCTTGATTCTTATTTTTATGCTAAAGGAGACATTGTTGGTTTAATAAGCGATTCTAATAGTAGTGATCGAAAAACGAAAACACAAGCCGTGGCAGAATTTGCCACCTTAAAAGCACAAGTCGAGGCGTCAGGGTCTCAAGAAGATAAAGCTATTATTGCTTTAGCTGAAGATATTATAGAAAAGAATGGTCGTGAGATAGAATCAAGATTTGATGAAAATGGGAAACGAATAATTACCTCTGAAATGCAAGAGCTTAGCGATTTATATCGTCAGCTTGATGAAAAACTTGATCTTCGTTTTACCCAAGTTGTTGATGTGGCTATTGAAAATCCTGCCACGGCATATCAAGCGCAATCTTTGTGGAATTTAAGTAATGTTTTAAATAATAGTGGCATATTAAACCGATATGTTTTAACAGTTCAAAAAACAGAAAAAGACGAGACCTTTTTATCCATGAACAAGGATGAGTCTAAGAATATTACTTATGATATTGCGACATTAAGAACAGATCCAACGACAGGAAAGATTGTCCATCATATTGCTTCGCAGAATTA
>JAKQLT010000169.1 GCA_029567025.1 Candidatus Omnitrophota bacterium
AAAAATATAATATATATATATAATAAATTTCTATTTATTAACTGATTGAGAAAATTAAATAACTGATGAGAGAAGTTTTAACATTTGTTCTTGCCGGAGGACGAGGTGAACGTCTTGATCCTTTGACTAAGGATCGGACAAAACCAGCTGTTCCCTTTGGCGGTGTTTATCGTATTATTGATTTTACTCTAAGTAATTGTGTTAATTCAGGTTTAAGGCGAGTATATATTCTTACCCAGTATAAATCCTTTTCCCTTCAAAAGCATATTTTAGGCGGTTGGGATGTGGTGTCTTCTCAGTTGGGAGAATTTATTGATATTGTCCCTGCCCAGCAACGTATTGGCGATGAATGGTATCGCGGGACAGCCGATGCGATTTATCAAAATATTTATACGATTGAGGATTTAAATCCTGATTTAATCCTTATTTTAGCAGGCGATCATATTTATAAGATGAATTATAAAAAAATGATCGATTTTCATAGAGAAAAGAAAGCGGACTTAACTGTTGGCTGTGTTCCTATGCCTAAAGAGACTTCAAGAGATTTTGGTGTTATTCAAGTGGATAAAGATAATCGTGTTTTAGGTTTTCAGGAAAAACCGCAAGATCCTAAGACTATTCCAGGAGAACCAACGCGTATTTTAGCATCGATGGGGATATATGTTTTTAATAAAAAAGCACTTGTGCATGAGTTGGAATTAGACAATCGTAATCCTTTTTCTCAGCATGATTTTGGTAAAAATGTCATTCCGCAGATGGTTAAAGAAAATTGTAATATTTATACTTACAATTTTATGGATGAAAAAGGAGAGCCTTATTATTGGAGAGATATTGGAACGCGTGATGCGTATTATCAGGCGAATATGGATCTTTTAGCCGAGAAGCCTGCTTTTAATTTATATGATAAGTCGTGGCCGATGAGAAATTATCAGGAACCCTACCCGCCGATTCGTATTGTGAATACGCAATGCGCTGGGCAAATCGTTAATTCTATGATTTCGGGTGGGTGCTTGATTGAAGGCGCTTTGGTAGAAAATTCCATTTTGTCTCCGGGAGTCAAAGTCAGAAGCTGTTCAGAGATAAAAAAGTCGATTATCATGGAAAATGTGACTATTGGCGAGAATGTGAAAATTAAAAATGCTATTATTGATAAGGAAGTCATCATTCCTTCCAATACCCGGATTGGTTATGATTTAGAGTCAGACCGCAAACAATTTGTCATGACGACATCAGGTGTTGTTATGGTCCCCAAAAGAACTTCTATCGGAAGATAATAAAAAATAAATAAAAAAGTGTTGCGTTTTTTTAGGGGCTTGTGTTAGTATGGGAAAGTTTTTGAAATTTGACATTCATTATTAGGAGGAAAATATGGATTATTTATTGTCAGAGCAGCAAATCATGATTCGGGATCTTTGTCGTGAAATCACAGAAGAAAAGATAAAGCCGATAGCGGCTGAATTAGATAAGACAGAAGAATTTCCTCATGAAGTTGTGAAAGTTATGGCCCAATCAGATTTGTTTGGGCTTTTTATTGAAGAAAAATATGGCGGGATGGGCGGAGGCATTTTGGACCTTTGTATTGCTACAGAAGAATTCTCTCGCGGTTGTGCGGGTATTGCTTTAGCTTATGCGGGAACAGCGTTAGGCGTTGATCCGATTTTAATCGCTGGAAATGAAGAACAAAAAGCCAAATATTTACCTAGAGTTGCTAAAGGAACGCTTTGCGCGTTTGGCATTACAGAGCCAGGAGCTGGTTCAGATGCGGGTGGCACACAAACAACAGCAAAAAAAGTTGGCGATCATTATATTTTAAACGGAACAAAGATTTTTATTACTAATGGCGGTGAGGCAGATATTTATACGATCGTTGCGATGACCGATAAATCAAAAGGCGCTCGTGGTGCTAGCATGTTTATTGTGGAAAAAGGAACACCGGGCTTTACATTCGGGAAAAAAGAAGAAAAACTTGGTATTCGCGCATCCGCTACACGTGAGCTTATCTTTCAAGATTGCAAAATTCCTAAAGAAAATCTTTTAGGCCGTGAAGGTTCGGGATTTATTACTGCGATGCGAACATTTGATATGTCTCGTCCAGGAATTGGCGCGCAAGCCGTTGGGATTGCGCAGGGTTCGTTAGATGTGGCTTTAGAATATGCCAAACAACGTGTTCAATTCGGTAAACCTATTTCGAGTTTTCAAGGCGTTCAGTTTATGTTAGCGGATATGGCGACACAAATTGAAGCCGCGCGTGCGCTTGTTTATGCGGCCGCTCGTCAGATTGATGCGGGTGTTAAAGATGTCACACGTTCTTCATCGATGGCGAAATTATTTGCTTCTGATATGGCGATGAGAGTAACTGTTGATGCCGTTCAAATTTTTGGCGGATATGGTTATATTAAGGAATATCCAGCTGAGAAATATATGAGAGATGCAAAAATCACGCAAATTTATGAAGGAACCAATCAGATTCAAAGAAACATTATCGCGCTTGATCTTATTAGAGAAAGAACAAAGAAATAGTTTATGAATATTATTGTTTGTATAAAGCAAGTTCCTGATACTACCCAAGTAAAGATTGATCCTGTCACAAATACGCTTGTCCGCGAAGGTGTCCAGTCGATTATTAATCCTTTTGATATGTACGCGATTGAAGAAGGCGTTCGATTAAAAGAAAAATACGGCGGAAAAACAAT
>JAKQLT010000182.1 GCA_029567025.1 Candidatus Omnitrophota bacterium
GCTACATATAAACCCTGCTCTGTTCCTACACCTATATAATTTACATTCCCTTCCCCTAAATACACACTCCCGCCCATCACATCTAATTTCCCCGTCGGATTATATGTCCCTATCCCTACCTTTCCTTCAACAACTAAACTATCCGTCGGGGCTTGCTTTTGGCCGCTAACAAACGTCGAGCCAATAATAACATTACCTCCGACATCCAATTTATTTTGCGGTTCGCTTGTCCCAATACCTAAACGATCATTTGTATAATCCCAGAAAAAATTCGCGTTATCTTCTGATAAAACACCACCAACGCCCGCAAAAACAACAGATCCAGGTTTAAAAAAGATACTCACATTTCCTTGAATATTGCCAAAAATAGTTCCTCCCACAGCTAAATTGCGCTCTATCTGAAGATCTCCTTCTTGAGAAATTTCTACACGAGGCGTTACCTCGCCAATATAAACATAACCACCCATAACTTGTAATGCAGATTCTGGCTTTAATGTTCCAATCCCAATACGTTTATTTAATGTATCAATGGAAAAGGTTCCTTGATCAAAAATTAAAGCTTCCTGAGAATTATTAAGCTCAACCGAGAGAGGATGTGTTGATAATTTTAATATTTGCGCGTCAATTTCCAATGTCCCATTATCCGCATCCAAAACAAGAGGCGTTCCGTCGGAACGAAGAGCTCCGGCATAAAGATTGTCCCAAGCGTGCGCAACAGTCCCGATATTAAACAATCCCACTCCAGGAATAAGAGAGGCATTGATTGCGACATTACCGACATCTAAATTGCTTAATTGATTATTTGCCACAGATCCAACAGATCCCACAATAAAAGCCAAACGTTGCCAACCCGTGGTTGTTCCTATTCCCGTATTTTTGATATAAATACTCCCATTGGTAGGATCAACAGAAAGATCTCCCGGAGAACCGCTAAGCGCATTCTCAGGAGTTGCACCCAAAATAAAAATATGGAATTTTGAACCTGTATCATTTTCCATTTCTGCGATGGTGCTACTTGTCCCCGCATCAATATGTAAAGCGGCTTGGGCTTCGCTTGTTCCAATTCCCAAAGATTGAATTTTCATCATACGACCTAAAGAATCAATCGCGGCAACAACATTTTCATCTGAGTCCATTACAGAAAATTGACTTGTTCCGTTATTAGTGTCTAAAATAGCTTCGATATTTTCTGCGGCAAAAGAAATGACAGGGAACAAAAACGTAGAAATAAAAAAATTAATAAAAAGAAATATATTAATTAATAATAAATGGCTGGCCTTTTTTTTCATTAAAAAATCTTAATATTCATTATAGATTATAACTATATTATCTACTATCCGTTGTAGTTACCAAAAAATAGAGCACAAAATATTGCGCATCGACGATAAAAACTGATTTTTCATTTAAAAATCCAAAAACACTATATCTTGGGCCTACTGAAAAAATTACTACAAGTATTTGTATTTAATAGTATCTTAACAACGCAACAAAAGTATTCAACAATTGTTTGAATTATTTTAACTTCATTATTAGCAATGATTTAAGGATTATCGATGGGGACAAAAAAGAGGATAAAATACGCTTAACCTTCCCCCACCCCCGAGGTCGGGAAAGAGGTTATTCTTTTTCAGAAAAAACTTGCGCAGAAAAAACCTGCATCTTAACGGAAGGATCTTTCCAACAATTAGGGGCAAGGCCAGCTTTTTGATAACACAATTGCGATAAAAATTCTTCTTTACTCCATCCTGTTTCTGTCGCAACCTGCGGCAGAAAAACACCCGAATTATAAAAACCTTTCGAAATAATAACACCGTGTTTTCCCAAAATAATCTCATCCGCACTTTTTATAACGCGTGGTTTGGATAAAACGGAAATTTCAATATCAATATTTTCAAGTTCTTTCTCCTCAACAGGAGAAAAACGCGGATCCTGTGTGGCGGATGCAATCGCCATATCACGCACCGTCTGATATAAAGGTCCGCGGCCAATGATATTTCCAATGCATCCACGCAAATCTCCTTTTTTATGAATAGTTACAAACGCGCCTTCTTCTTCTAAAAGTCTTGGGTCTGTTTCTTGGACTTCAAGTTTTTTTCCTCGTCGAATATACGTGTCAATCGTATCCCTCGCGATGGACAAAAGTCTTTTTTTCTGCTTAAGATTAAGCGACAAAACACCTTCTTCTATATCCTTTTTTTCCTCTCGATTTTCTAAAGGCATTTTATCAGCAGCCGAAGAATAAATAATAATCGAGCTATATCCGACCACACGGCTCTTATCGCCGGAAACATCCGCGGAATTCGCGTAACGCAAGACATCAATTTTATCCAATCCTTTTTGTTTGGCATATAACAGCGCAGCTGTTACCGGCATAAATCCGCACATTTCAATAGCGTTAACCTGACATCCCTTCCAAAACGCCTCAACATCATAGGCCTTAATCGCATCCAAAGCCATTCTATCTTTCTCTCGCGCTTTTTTATCCTCGTAAAAATGCGACATATCCGTACTGACCACAACAAGAACATCCTCACGATCTGCGACGACTTCACGAAGAGCGATAGAAAAATCTGCAATCGTTTTTAACGGCGGCTGGCCAAAAATGACAGGGACGATCTTAAAGTCTTGAAATGTTTTTTGTAAAAAAGGAATCTCAACTTCTAAAGAATGCTCACGATCAAAAACTTTTTTATCATGAATAAAATGATTGTTTTTTTGCGCTAAACTTCTGGCAAAATCGCTGTCCACCGGCACAACGCCTAACGGCATTTCAAATCCTCCGTCGGGCCAAATAGAAATCCCCTCAAAAGGAAAATGATGGCTTGCGGCTAAAATCACAATTGTTTTATAATTATTTTTACTGACAGCTTTAAATCCGTATGCCGCGACTCCTCCGGAATAAATATATCCCGCATGCGGGACGATCAAAACATCAACATAATTATTAACAGGGACTATATCCGCTTGAGAAAAAAACCGGTCGATCAAAAAGGAAAGATCTTTCGCGTTCGATGGATAAAACTGGCCACTGACATTAGGACGTTTCATATCCTCACCTCCAACGCTTAAAGAATACGAAAACATAAAAAAAAGAATTAATAAAAAAAACGTCGGGCGTTTCATTATTGTTCTTTTGTTAAAGACAAATTTTTTTCAACTTCTTGCGTCATCTGCGTCATACCAACAATCATCTTGCCGTTGATAAAATATGTCGGCGTGCTATTAATCCCTTGGGCCTCTCCTTTAATTTTTTCTTGAATAATATGGTCTGTCACATCACGATTCTTTAAACACGCCTCTAACCTTTTTTCATCTAATCCAACATTTTTTGCCATCATATCAAACGCAGGTTTCGCATAAGCCAAACTTCTCCAATAATTCTGTTGGGTCATAAGCCTTTCATGAAATTCCCAAAATTTATTCTGTTTAAGCGCGCACTCAGCATAAGTCGCGGCCATCAAAGAATGTTTATGATTATTTAACGGAAAATAACGCATTTCCAAATAAAACTCTTCAGGATATTCGCGAATCATTTTCTTTAAATACGTGGACCCTGCGGCGCACGACGGGCATTCATAATCTAAATATTCAATAATCTGGACAGGAGCGCCTTTGCGGCCTAAAACACGCTCATAGGCAGGTGTCATTTTTTTAGGAGAACGGGAAAGAAAAAAAATGAAAAAAATACTCAACCCGATGAGAAAAGAAATGAAAATAAAAATATTTTTTTTAGTAAAAAAGTTTTTCACATCCATACCTGAAAAACCTTTCCCCACCCCCGAGGTGGGGAGGTTATTTTAATCCTTGAGATAAAAGGCGATATTCTTCACGCATTTCTTGAGGCAAACGGCTTCCGAATTGATCTAAAAATTTTGCAATATCTTCAAGCTCTGGTTGCCATTGATGCGGATTGACCTCAAATAATTTAGCTATTTTTTCTTTTGGAATATTTAATCCAGACAATTCTAAATCTTTTACTTCTGGCAATAATCCTATGGCCGTTTCTTGTGCTCTTACTTTATTATTCACACGATCCACAATCCATTTTAACACGCGAATATTATCCCCAAATCCCGGCCAGATATATTTTCCGTCATCATCGGTCCTAAACCAATTAACCGTAAATATTTTGGGTGATTTTGTTAATTTCTTTCCCATATTAAGCCAGTGTCCAAAATAATCCGCCATATTGTATCCACAAAATGGCAACATCGCCATTGGATCTCGACGAAGAACACCGACTTGATGTGCCGCGGCAGCTGTTGTTTCCGAGCCAATACGCGCGGCCGCAAAAACGCCATTTTGCCAATCTTTAGCTTCACAAACTAAAGGAATAAGTTGCGTGCGCTTCCCGCCAAAAATAATCGCGGAAATAGGAACCCCTGACGGATTATGATATTCTTTCGAAAGAGTTGGCACATTCGTAATAGAAACAGTAAAACGTGAATTCGGATGCGCGGCTTTAGTGTTTTTTGTTTTATCCCAAAGATTTCCTTGCCAATCGAAACAATTTTTTGGCGTTGGGTCATCAATGCCTTCCCACCAAGGCTCATTTGTATCTTTATTTAAAGCCGTATTGGTAAAAAGAGTCGGATAAAAATTATTCGCTTTTAATGTCGCCATCATATAAGGATTTGTTTTCATCGATGTCCCAGGCGCAACACCAAAGAAACCTGCTTCGGGATTAATCGCCCATAATCTTCCGTCGGGGCCAACATTAAGCCAGGCAATATCATCGCCTAACGTCCAAACCTTATAGCCCGGAAGGGATGATTGAAGCATCGCTAAATTC
>JAKQLT010000193.1 GCA_029567025.1 Candidatus Omnitrophota bacterium
ATTTATTAAAAATTCTTTTTGTTGGTATTTTTATTTTAATAGGAAGCTTATCTTCCGCAGTTGAAGTCCCATTTGATCAAGATTTAGGACACATTGTTGTAACATCCTCTCGTGTGGAAGAAAATTCATCAGAAGTCACGAGAAATGTTGATGTGATTACAGCTAAAGATATTCAAAAATCCCAAGCCAAGAATTTAGCAGAAGCTTTATCAAAATTAGCGAATGTTAACATTAAAGATAGCGGAGGATTATCTGCTTTAAAAACAGTCAGCATGCGTGGCGCAACAGCGAGTCAGGTTTTGATATTGCAAGACGGCCGGCCTTTAAATAGTCCGCGCGACGGACAAATTGATCTAAGTGCGATTTCTTTAGATAGCGTCAAGCGTATTGAGGTTTTACGTGGCGCGGGCGCGAGCTTGTATGGTTCAGGCGCTATGGGCGGAACAATTAATATTATTACTAAACAACCGCCGAAGGAAGGACAAAAAACGGAAATCTCGACTGGCTTTGGAACTTTTAAGACTTACCAGGAGAAAATTTCTCATGGGGCTAAAGTGGGAAATTTGGGCTATTTGATAAATGCGGGATATTTAAGCTCCGAAGGATTTCGTAAGAATTCCGAAAAAAATTCGAAAGATGTAGATGCGAAATTTACTTATCAATTAAATGAAAGTAATTCATTGATTTTTAATACAGGTTTTTTAAAGAGTAAAGTTGGCGCACCTGGTTCAATGACTTATACGGATGATAATGATAAGCAATTTGATCTAAAGAATTTTCAGGATCTCAATTGGAAATTTTCGCCTGATGACACAACCGCTTTTTCTGTTAAAGCCTATCAAACGTATTCGCAGATACAATTTTTAGAGAACACAACTGACGGATGGTTTGCTGATAATCAAAAAGATACGCATACGACAAAATCTCGCGGCCTTGATTTTCAGCTGAGTAAAAATATAACAGAAAATTATCAAACTATTGTCGGGTTTAATCCGGTATGGAATATCAATGACAGCACGTCGTCCAGCAAACATGATTATTCCGTCTTGTCCGGCTATATGCAAAATAAATGGGATGTTCTTGAAAATCTGCGTTTGGATTTTGGCGCGCGCGTCGATGATTATTCTAATTTTGGTACAGAGCTAAATCCGTCATTGAGTTTTCTTTATTCCGCAACCGATTGGGCGAAATTGCGCGGAAGTATCAGCCGTTCGTTTCGCGCGCCGACTTTTAATGAACTTTATTGGCCGGATGAAGGCCCGTGGGGATCTAAAGGAAACGAAAATGTGAAACCTGAAAAAGGAATTTCAAAAGAAATCGGGGTGGAAACAGAAATTAATAAATTTTTAAAGCCGAGCGTTGCCTATTTTCGCAATGATTATAAGGATTTAATAAGTTGGACGCAGCAATCATCGCTACGTTATGAGCCGTTAAATATTAATAAAGCGGTTGTCGATGGAATTGAGTTTAATAATAAAATGTCTTTGACGGACCATTGGAGTTTTGATGGTGGTTTTACGTTTTTGCGTGCTAAAGATAAAGAAACGCATAAATATTTAACGTATCAACCGAAACATCAGGCGACTTTTGCCTTGAAATATGATGATGGCGATGGATTGGTTTGTGAATTAAATAATCAAATGACTGGCGTCAGATTCGATAATGCGGCGAATACCGCGAAGGTCAAAGGTTTTTCTGTTTTAAGCTTTGATATATCAAAGAAATTCAAATCCGGCGTAACATATTTCGTTAATATTGATAATCTTTTAGCCAAGAAATATCAGGTGCAAAAAGATTATCCTATGCCAGGATTTTCGATTATGAGCGGCGTAAAATATGAATTTTAGCTGACCGTTCATTTTATGAACAATAGAGGAAAATCCCAGTATGATTTAACCATTATGCTGGGATTTTTTATATAAAGCGCCCTAAAAACCACTGGCGTAAGCCCGTGCCTGCCTGCGGTAGGCAGGGATGGAAGCGTTTCGTTTTGTTGTGAATTGTCATTCCTGCGAATGCAGGAATCTCTTTCGTTGAGTGAGATCCATAGATGACAAAACGGACAAGCGTAGCTTGAGTTTTAAAGAATTGTAAAAGTACTACGTCCGTAAGGGCGTGCGTATCTATTTCGATAAATTTTTTCTTGACAGAGTAGAACTCTTCTTTATAATGACATTTGTTCAGATGTTGAACATTCTTTGATTTTTCAGTTAACCTTCATTAACTCCTTACAGGGAAACACGTTTTGGACGAAAGAGAATTCGAACTTATCAATATTATCGGTGGCGATCTTGGCTCCAACCAGCGTGAATTATCCCGCCTTTTAGATCTTTCCTTAGGTCAAACCAATATGCTCATAAAGCGCCTTGTGACAAAAGGTTATATAAGAATTTCTCAGCTTAATAAGAAGAAAGTCCAATATTTGCTCACACCTAAAGGTTTTGCCGAAAAAATGCAGAAATCCATTAAATACACACTTAAAACTATTAATTCTTTGAGTCTTATTAAGGAAAAGATAAAGACAGTTATGAGTGATCTTTATCAAAAAGGTGAGCGAAGATTTTTTATTGTCGGGAAATCTGATTTGGCCATGATGGTTGAGATGACTATTAAGGAAATGAGCCTTAAAGATTATTCTTTGGATCATTTTGAAGATATTCCGGTTGAAAAAACGGAAGGTACTCTTTTAATTTGTAAAGAAAATATGATTGTTGATAAGTCCATGGCCAATCCTATTGTTGATTTTATTCACGAATTGGCGAGTGATAGTAGGTTTTTGGAGTTTAAGAAAGATGAGAGTTAATCTTAAAGGGAGAAAAAATGTTAAATAATAAAAAGATATTAATTACCGGCGGGACAGGTTCGTTTGGCAAAAAAATGATTCAAATTGTTTTGGCGCATTATAAGCCGAAAAAATTGATTATTTTTAGCCGCGATGAGCTAAAACAATTTGAAATGGCGCAGAAATGGAGTCCAAATCAATATCCGTGTTTAGAATATGTTTTAGGCGATGTGCGCGATAAAGATAGATTAATGGGTGTTTTTGAAGGCTTAGATTATGTGATTCATGCGGCAGCGCTAAAACAAGTTCCCGCGGCAGAGCGCAATCCAGAAGAATATATCAAGACAAATGTAATTGGTGCTATGAATATCATTGAGGCTTCTGTGCGTAATAAAGTGAAAAAAGTGATTGCTTTATCGACGGATAAGGCGTGTAATCCGGTTAATTTATATGGTGCGACGAAATTATGTTCGGATAAATTATTTATCGCAGAAAGTAATCTTTCGGAAAGTAATCCCGAGCGTACAAAATTTGCTGTTGTGCGTTATGGTAATGTTTTAGGAAGTAGAGGATCGGTTATTCCATTTTTTAAAGAACGCGCGAAAACCGGCATTT
>JAKQLT010000199.1 GCA_029567025.1 Candidatus Omnitrophota bacterium
AAATTCGCTTTGCCCGCTGAGGTTTCTCAGGCAAAGGATCGCCAAAACGGATTAATTGTTTCTTGCTCCTGCGAGTGTAAATTCTCACAACCATATGTATCACTTGGAGTTGTGAAGTTCGTCTGGCGTCCAGTTCGGGCAGCCATGAACCGCGCGCATAAAGGGCTTGGATTTATTGTAGGAAATGTTGGATGAAAATAGGATGAGAACCTTATGCGAAGCATGAGTTCGCGACCGAAGGGAGTTTCCTGTTAGAATAAATGAGGAGGAAAATCCTAAAGGAAATTATTATGGCGCAAGAAAATTTAGATTTTATTCGTCAGGCCATTGAAGATGATAAGTCTGCGGGGAAAAATAGGGGAGAAGTGATTACGCGTTTTCCGCCTGAGCCCAATGGCTATTTGCATATTGGCCACGCGAAAGCGATTTGCTTGAATTTTGGCATTGCCCTTGAAAATCATAGCCGTTGTCATTTGCGTTTTGATGATACCAATCCGTCGAAGGAAGATCAGGAATATGTGGATTCTATTATGCGCGATGTGAAATGGTTGGGTTTTGATTGGGGCAAACATCTTTATTATGCTTCGGATTATTTTGAAACGCTTTATGCGTATGCGGTTGCTTTGATCAAAAAAGGAAAAGCGTATGTGGATCATTTAACGGCGGATGAAATTAGAAAATACCGCGGAACCTTGACTGAGCCCGGAAAAGAAAGTCCTTATCGAAATCGTTCCATTGACGAAAATTTAGTTCTTTTTGAAAAAATGCGTTCGGGCGCATTTAAAGATGGTGAATGTGTGTTACGCGCGAAAATTGATATGGCATCATCTAATATTAATATGCGTGATCCGGTGATGTATCGCATTTTACACGCGACGCATCATCGCACGAAAGATAAATGGTGTATTTATCCGATGTATGATTTCGCGCACGGCTATTGTGATTCCATAGAAGGCATCACGCATTCCATTTGCACGCTCGAGTTTGAAAATCACCGTCCGCTGTATGATTGGTTTATTGAACAATTAGGCATTTTTCATCCGCGGCAAATGGAATTCGCCCGTCTTAATTTAACCTATACTGTTTTAAGTAAACGTAAACTTTTAGAGCTCGTTGAAGGAAAATATGTCTCTGGATGGGATGACCCGCGCATGCCGACTTTATCCGGACTTCGCCGTCGAGGATATTCGCCTCAAGGGATTCGGGAGTTTTGCGCACGCATTGGCGTTGCGAAATTTAATTCAACGGTTGATGGCGCGTTTTTAGAACATACGATGCGTGAAGACTTAAATAAACGCGCGCTTCGGATGATGGCGGTTTTAGGACCGTTAAAAGTTATTATTACCAATTATCCGCAAAATCAAACTGAAGAATTAGACGGTATTAATAATCCGGAAGATGCGTCTTGCGGCCGTCGTAAAATTCCTTTTTCACGCGAGCTTTATATTGAACAAGAAGATTTTATGGAGAATCCGCCGAAAGATTTTTATCGCTTAGCGCCTGGGCGCGAAGTCCGGTTGCGTTATGCCTATTTTATCAAATGTGAAAAAGTGATTAAAGACGCTGCTGGAAATGTTGTGGAGCTTCATTGCACCTATGACCCTCAAACAAAAGGCGGTAATAATCCTTCAGATGGCAGAAAAGTGAAAGCCACGCTTCATTGGGTTTCGGCCAAAGAATCCATTAAAGCAGAAGTCCGTCTTTATGATTCGCTTTTTAATAAGGAATATCCGGAAGATGTTCCAGAAGGCCATGATTATAAAGAAAACTTAAATCCAAAATCTTTAGAAATACTAAAGAATTGTTATTTAGAGCCTTCCTTGCAGAATGCTGAAATTGGCCAATATTATCAATTCGAGCGCCAAGGATATTTTTGCGTGGATTCTGTGGATTCCAAACCCAACGCCCTTGTTTTTAACCGCACCGTGACTCTTAAAGACCCTTATCGTAAACGTACCGCGTAGGTTCGTTTTTGGATTCTTCAAGAAAGCGGTTTCTTCAAAGCTCGCCGATCCTCTTGTTTTTGTCTCCCCATATTTTATACTTAATCTGTGGCAGTTTTGTTATTTAAAAATTTAGGTTAAGTTAAAATCGTGTCCTTTTTATAAGGGGGAGAACATGAAAAATTTAAGAAAAGTAGTTAGTATTATCATTTTAGTTGCTTTTGGGCTCACGTCCGTTTTGCCGCCTGCCCGCGCTTCACAAATGCCCTGGATGCCGACACCCGGCTCTATGGTTCCTTTAAGCTCAGCTTTTATGCCGGCTATTCTTAAAGGAATTACCATTCATCCTGAAGATCCGTTAAAATTTGATTTTATTATTCATCGCGGCGATGAAAATCTGACCAATGACCAAAAACAAGAGGTTTATCAGAAATTGATTAAATATTTTTTGGCCTCTTTAGCGGTTCCTGATGAAAATCAATGGGTCAACCTTTCGCCTTATGAAAAAGACCGCTTAATAGAGGAAGACTTTGGAAAAACTGAAATGGGCCGTGATCTTTTAGCGCAGGATTATTTACTCAAACAATTAACATCTTCTTTAATGTTTCCGGAAAGTGAAATCGGCAAGGCTTTTTGGGATAATATATATAAGGAAGCACAACAGAAATTTGGCACAACTGATATTCCGGTTGACACGTTTAATAAGGTTTGGATTGTTCCGAATGATGCGCTTATTTATGAAAAAGGCCAAACCGCGTATGTTTTAAAAAATCATTTAAAAGTGATGTTGGAAGAAGATTATGCGGCGATGGAGCATAATTCTTTAAAAGCATCGCAAGGAAATATCGTTGATAAAACAAAAGAATTAAGTGAGACTTCTCAAAAAGTATTGCGTGAAATTATTATTCCGGCTATTGAAAAAGAAGTCAATGAAGGTAAGAATTTTGCCGCGCTTCGTCAAGTGTATAGCGGTATGCTTTTAGCGGCGTGGTATAAACGCAATTTACAAGAAACCTTATTAGCGAAAATTTATGCGAATAAATCAAAAGTCAAAGGCGTTGATCAGGAAGATTCCCAAAAAAATCAGGAAATTTATAATCAGTATGTCGATGCGTTTAAAAAAGGTGTTTATAATTTGATTAAAGAAGAATACGACCCCAAGACAAAATCAGTCATTCCTCGCAAATATTTCTCGGGTGGAACCAAAGGATATGATCAGGCGATAATAGCAAAAACAAAAACTCTTCATCCCGATAATGCTATGGCCGTTCAAAATGTTATGCCGTCCTCAGACGTTGTTTTTATTGGTCTTAATAATGTTCCTTACGGCCAAACGTCAGAAAATATAAAAGATTTTGCTATGCTGACTGGAAAAAACTTGGATGAATTATATGAAATGAAGTTATTAAAAGATAAAGAATATAATTTATTTTTAAATTCTTTGCGTTATGTTCAAGGGAGACAGAGCAAAGACGGTTTTATTTTGGCGTTGACCATAGATAGTGTTTTTAATTTTAGAATGTTAATTGAAAAGAATCCCAATATTTTTAGAGATTTACAGGCCAAAGGAGTTTCAAAAGATTCTTTGAATAAATTGATTGGATGGCTTGACATGTTTAAGCCTTTAAAGTTGAATCGAAAAAATTTATTAGGAAAATTGTTTCCTAAATCTATGACTTATCGCCATAGAGTTCAATTAGCTAATAAGTTTGTAAAAGATAATCAAGGCCTTATTATTCAATCTTCGACCCTGGATGAATCCTATAACCAATTGGTTAATAAAATTATACAATGGAAAGGAATTGCAGGGCTTGCTGAAGAAAGTAAGGAAATCGCCGCAAAAGCCATTGCACCATTTGTTGACTTAGGAGAAATACCAGAAGGATATAAAGTTGAAAGATTAAATTATCAAAAAGGAAAAGAAGATCTCAATAACCTCTTCAAAATAGCTTTTTCCGTTGACAACGCGATGACGGTTAATGAACAAGTAGGGAACATTCTGTCTTCGGTTGGTTTATCTCGCGATCTATTAGATAATCAAAAAATTACTATAGAGGCCATTGATGCTTTTGTTTCGATGATTAATGATCCAGCTGTGGTGCGAAATGTTTCGCAAGAAAAAAAGAAAAAAGCCATCAACGATTTAAATAAGATAAAACAAGAATTAATAAACCAAGCGGCTTCGCAATTAAATCAAGCCTCTGATGCGCAAAAGATTGATTTAGCCATGACTGTTATGATGGATCCAACAGTTTCGTATGCTGTTCGATATCTTTTAAACGTATGGGGTTTTGAAGAAGATAAAATAAATGCATTTTTAGATTTTTTAAGAAATACAAGAAATTTATCAACGGAAGAAAGGATGAGAGCATTTGAAGAACCTCAAATTAAAGAATGGAAAAAAGAGGATTTAGATAAACTTACAAGGATTCAGTCATCGCGTATTTATGATCCGAATAAGAATAGAAGTTCTTTAGGAGCCATATTTTTACCATTGGCTATTCCGTTTGTAGAACTTGCGGCCAGCTATCCTTCATTAGAAGGACAGATTATTTCCGGTGTATTTGCTGGGGTTCTTACTTTAATAGGAGCTAAAGGAGTTGGTAATTTTATAGCCAAAATAACAGGTTCAGATGTTGTGTCTTTAGAAGAGAAAGATGCGGAAGAATTGGCTTTGGCGTTCTTAGATTATATGAAGGATAAAAGCTATACGCCGAAAGATAAGACAACAGAAGAAGATATGTCTGGAGCTTGGTTGGTTGAAGAACTGATGAAATGGTTAAAAAATGGTGAGAATGCTTTAGCTGGTTTGACGGAAAACGGTTATTTATTAGAGTGGTTAGTCGCTAAAGGATATATTACAGAAAAACAAAAGAGTCAGGTTATCAATGAAAAAATAAATATTAGAGATGAGGTCAGAGATTTTTCATTAAAACTTATTCTTAATTATTTTAGATTAGAGAAAAATGAAGCTGGCCAATA
>JAKQLT010000205.1 GCA_029567025.1 Candidatus Omnitrophota bacterium
TTTTACTGCAAGACAGCGACATTGACAATAAAAAAGCAGAAGACTTTATCACAAAAGACGTTACAAGTTTTTCCGCCAATGATGGGATCGATAAATTATGCCAATATCTTTTAAATAAACCTTTCCGCCGAGTTCCCATCGTTGATAATGGCTGTCTGGTGGGTATTGTTTCACGTGCGGATATCATTGCTCTTATTTGGAAAAAATATAACGAAAGAAAAAATCCCTCAAAATCATAAATAAAAAAAGAAAGGGCCCGTCTATGAATATCTTTATTATTATTGTCGCAATCATTTTGTTCTTCTTAAATGGCATTCGCATTGTCCGCCCCACGCACCGCGGTCTTATCGAACGACTTGGAAAATATAATCGTTTTGCAGAACCCGGATTCCATTGGATTATCCCGGTTATTGAAAACATGTATCAAGTAAACATTACGGAACAAATGATAGACGCAGAGCCGCAAGAGATTATCACGAATGATAACTTAAATGCCCGTGTTGATGCTCAAGTTTATTTTAAAGTCAAATCCGACGAAGAAAGCGTCAAAAGCTCCTTATATCATGTCAATAATATTCAATGGCAAATTGTTAATCTTGCTAGAACAACTTTAAGAAATATCATCGGGACATTGACCTTAAAATCTGCCAACAGCGAACGCGGGAAAATTAATCAAGGGCTACATACGACTCTGCGCGAAGAAACCGCCAATTGGGGCATAGAAATTGTGCGAACAGAATTAAAAGAAATCGATCCGCCTAAAGACGTTCAAGAAACCATGAACAAAGTTGTTAAAGCGGAAAACGAAAAAATCGCGGCTGTTGATTTTGCGACCGCACGGGAAACCGCGGCCGATGGCGAAAAAAGAGCCAAAATCAAAGAAGCCGAAGGCATCAAGCAATCACGCATTCTTCAAGCGGAAGGCGAAGCTGAAGCTATTCGATTAGTTAATGAAGCGGCGGAAAAATATTTTGTTGGCAACGCGCAACTTTTAAGAAGGATTCAAGCTTTAGAAAATGCGCTTAAAGACAACACAAAAATTGTTCTTCCTCAAGATAAAGAATTAGTAAATGTGATTGGTGACATGGCCGGCGTTGCGCCTATCAGAAAATAAAAGATGCGAACGATTGTTTTGCTTTTAATTTCCAATATTTTCATGACCTTTGCCTGGTATGGACATTTGAAACATAAAGGCGCGCCGTTATGGATTGCTATTGCCATTAGTTGGTTGATTGCGCTTCCTGAATATTGTTTTCAAGTGCCGGCTAATCGCTGGGGACACGGGATGTTTAACGCCGCACAATTAAAAACAATTCAAGAAATAATCACATTAATCGTTTTTTCTTTTTTCTCTATTTTTTATCTTAAAGAAGAATTCCGTTGGAATTATCTTGTTGGCTTTATATTTATTATTTTAGCCGCTTATTTCATATTCAAAAAATAGCCTCTTGAAAAAACCTTCCTCATGAAAAAAATCAATCCTCAAAGAATTCATGTTTTGAAAAATATAACGGCTACTTCTGGCGCCGTTATTTACTGGATGAGCCGAGACCAAAGAATTCAAGACAATTGGGCTTTACTATGTGCACAAGAACTTGCGATTGAAAGAAAAGAACCCTTAGTAGTTGTTTTTTGTTTAGTCCCAACATTTCTTAATGCCTCTTTAAGGCAATTTTCTTTTATGATAGAAAACCTTAAAGAAATAGAAAAGGGGCTTCAAAAATTAAATATTCAATTTTTTCTTTTGACCGGCAAACCAGAAAAAGAAATCCCAATCCTTCTAAAACAAATTAAAGCTGGCGCACTTATTACAGATTTTGATCCGTTAAGAATAAAAAAAGAGTGGAAAAAAAAGTTGCTGAGAATATCAATATTTCTTTTTATGAAATTGATGCGCACAATATTGTTCCTTGCCGAATCGCCTCACAAAAATGCGAATTCGGCGCTTACACGATAAGGCCTAAAATCCATCGGCTTATTGCTGAATTCCTTTGTGAAATCCCTCAAATAAGAAAACACCCTGTTAAAGAAAAAACTTTTTTCGAAACCAAAAATAATTGGGAAGGACATTCACGATCTTTAAGAATTGATAGGACAGTTACAGAAATTTCCTGGCTTAAATCCGGAGAAAAAGAGGCATTAAAAACCCTTAAAAATTTTATAAAAAATAAATTAAATTCTTATGACAAAAAAAGAAACGATCCTAATGTTGACGGGACATCAAATTTATCGCCTTATTTACATTTCGGACAAATTTCTGCCCAGCGCATTGCCTTAGAAATAGAGAAAGCCCCTGCTCATAACCACGCCAAAAATGTTTTTTTAGAAGAACTTATTGTACGGCGAGAGCTTGCGGATAATTTTTGTTTTTATAATAAAAATTATAATCATTTTGATGGATTTCCTCATTGGGCAAAAATGACTTTAAACGCGCATCGTAAAGATAAACGCCAATATTTATACGATCAAGAACAATTTGAAAAAGCGCAAACACATGATGATTTGTGGAATGCGGCGCAAAAAGAAATGCTAACAAGAGGGAAAATGCATGGATTTATGCGCATGTATTGGGCTAAAAAAATTCTTGAATGGAGTCAATCGCCAGAAGAGGCCTTAAAGATTGCTATTTATTTAAATGACAAATATCAATTAGACGGCCGAGACCCGAATGGCTATACAGGAATTGCGTGGTCCATAGGCGGCGTTCATGATAGAGCGTGGGGCGAACGCGCCATTTTCGGGAAAATACGCTATATGAGCTATCAGGGATGTAAATCTAAATTTGATGTTCCCACGTATATTCAAAACTATCACTAAAAACAGGTTGTTGACATTCAAAAACTTTTACGATATTTTAAAACCGCTTTTTCATCAATCCATAAAACGTTTATTTATCTTATGAAAAAAATATTCTTTTGGATTCCTTTATTTTCTATATTGATTTGTTGGCCATCTGCCGCGCAACAAAAACTTTCGGTCATAACAACCATAGAGCCTTTCGCGTATTTCATAGAAGAAATCACAAAAGAAAAAGCTGTCGTTTCTGTTATGATTCCTTCAGGAGCCAATCCGCATACTTATGAGCCTCTTCCCAGCCAATTAACGGGATTAAGCTCGGCAGACCTTTACGTTAAAGTTGGTTCCGGTATTGAATTTGAAACAACTTGGATGGATAAATTAATTTCACTTAATAAAAAAATGAAAATTTGCAATGCAAGCAACGGCATTCCATTAATTCCTATGGAAGAGCACGGCGAGAAAGAGGCCAATGACCACAAGCACAAGCACACTGAAAAATTTGATCCGCACATATGGACATCCCTTAAAAACGCCATTATTATCATAGAAAACATTTTAAAAAGTTTAATCGCGATAGATCCGTCCCATAAAGACATTTATACACAAAACGCCCAAAATCTTACTTTAAAAATAACCGCTTGCATCAAAGAAATCGAAAAACAAACATCCCATTTAGAAAATAAAACTCTTTTGGTCTTTCATCCTGCGTGGGGATATTTCGCAAAAGATTTTGGGCTTAAACAAAAATCAGTGGAAAAATATGGAAAAGAATCAACACCCCAAAAACTCGCCCGATTGATTAAAGACGCTAAAAGAAATAATATCAAAATAATTTTCGCGTCTCCTCAATTTAGTCAAAAAAGCGCTCGTATCATTGCACAAGAAATCAACGGAACTGTCCATTTGATAGATCCTTTATCAAAAAACTATATAGAAAGTCTAAAAACAATGATAAACATATTGACAAAAAATATTCCATGAGCAAAGAAATATTAAAACTTGCTAACGTCTGGGTCGAATATAACAAAACAACCATATTAGAAGACATCTCTTTTTCTGTTTGTGAAAACGACTTTCTTGCTATTCTCGGGCCTAATGGAGGAGGTAAAACAACCCTGCTTAAAACAATTTTAGGATTAATTCGGCCTAGCAAAGGGATTGTTTCTCTTTTTGAAAAACCTCCCCAAGAACAAAGAAAAAAAGTTGGCTATGTCCCGCAAATAACCTTCTTTGACCATGATTTTCCTATCACTGTCTTTGATACCATTCTCATGGGAAGAATTTCTCAACAAAAAACACTTATCTATACTCCGCAAAATTCTCGAAATATTCAAAAAGATAAAAACATTGTAGA
>JAKQLT010000153.1 GCA_029567025.1 Candidatus Omnitrophota bacterium
CCTTTAAAGGAATATAAGTATTTTGTCCACCATAAACTCGTCGGCCAACAATACGCCTCGCATATTGAACAGGAATTTTTCTCTGCGCTTGAGTGATTAAGGTAATCGAAATAATAACGGCAATTAAAAAGAAAACCATAATCAATAACGTTAACGGTTGTAACTGGCTAGCGCCTCCACCTGTCGGAGATAAAAGCATTTTTAATGTTATAATCGCTGATGGAGCGGATGAAAGAATTCCCGCTGTAATAATAAGCGATATCCCATTACCAATCCCTTTTTCTTGAATTTGTTCCCCTAACCACATCAAAACTAAAGTTCCTGCAGCCAAGGTACAAACCGTTACTAATCGAAATCCCCATCCAGGATTATTCACAATTTGAAAGCCTTGAAAGGCCTGAGGACTTTCGAGCCAAAGAGCAATAAAAAACGACTGAACCAGCGCTAAAACTAATGTGCCATAACGCGTATACTGATTAATTTTTCGATATCCCGCCTGGCCTTCTTTCGATAATTTCTCTAACGCAGGAATAACGGCCGTCAAAAGTTGAATAATAATGGAACTCGAAATATAGGGCATAATCCCTAACGCGAAAACCGTTAATTTTTCCAAAGATCGACCGGAAAACATATTCATAATCCCGAAAATGTTTCCCGCGTTTGTTGAATTTATTTTTTGAAAAAACTCAGATAATACCGCGCCATTAACTCCCGGCGTTGGGATAAAACATCCAATACGATAAACAACAATAATCCCTAAAGTAAATAAAATCTTCTTTTTTAATTCTGGAATCTTAAAACAATTAGCGAATGATGACAGCATGAAATTTTTTTCTTTTTATTGGTTTTTACGCAACAACTTATTTCTTAACATCAATTTTTCCACCTGCTTTAAGAATTTTTTCTTTAGCAGCTTGTGAAAAACTTGTCGTTTCAAAGACCAAAGATTTCTGAATATCCCCGTCAGCTAAAATCTTAAAAGGCTTATTAATACTTTCTATCAGCCCTTCTTTTTTTAAAAACTCCGCGTTAATGACCGTTCCATTCGCAAAACGATTTAAACTATCTAAAGTCACGATTTGATTCAAAACAGGCCTTTTACTGCGAAATCCGACTTTTGCCAAACGTCGAATTAATGGCATCTGGCCACCTTCTAACCCAGCGATAATCCCACGTCCTGTACGAGAACGCTGACCATCACGACCTCGTCCGCTGGTTTTTCCATGTCCTGACCCCGGACCGCGACCGACAATCAATCGTCTTTTTTTTGAACCTCTTGCTGGTTTTAATTCATGTAATTGCATATCAGAACAAACTTTCTTTTATTTTTTTACAGCCTTCATCCGTGTTAATCCATCAAATGTCGCTTTAATGACATTAATAGGATTATTCGAACGATGACATTTTGTTAAAATATTATGAATCCCCGCGGCATCACAAACAGCACGCACCGCACCAGCGGCAATAACACCAGTACCATCAACGGCTGGTTTTAATAAAACTCTTGATCCTCCGCACATCCCAATTATTTCATGAGGAATCGTCGTTCCTTTTAAAGGAACTTGTACCATACTTTTTTTAGCAACGGCCATAGACTTTTTAATCGCGACTGAAACTTCTGCCGCTTTTTCAAGGGCATACCCTACTGTTCCTTTCCCATCTCCAACAACAACTAAAGCGCTGAAAGAAAGTTTCTTGCCGCCTTTTCTTACCTTCGTAATACGATTAATGGCGATAAGTTTTTCAACGTATCCTGTTCCTTCTTTCGAAGAGTCTAAACTGATATCATCAGACTCGACTTCCCCGCCAGCAGATTTTTTAGACTTTTTTCTATTAGGAAAGAACTCTTTCGCATCTAACGTTTTAACAGAATCTTTTCCTGAAGAACCTTCCACCATATCGGGAATAATATCTTGTTCTATGACGGGATCTTCTTTTTTCTCAAATTTCTTTTGTTTTGATTTATTCTGATCGTTCATAATCTTAGAATTGTAATCCTCCCTTTCGAACTCCATCGGCAAAAGCTTTTATTCGTCCATGAAACAAATTGCCGCAACGGTCAAAAGAAACTTTAAAAATCCCTTTCTTTTTCGCTTCCGCGGCAAAAACTTCACCGAATTGAGATGCCCCATCAATATTTCCACCATTCTTAATGGTGGCGCTTATTTTTTTCCCTACAGTTGACATCCCTAACAGAACTTTTCCTGTCATATCATCAATGACCTGCGCTGTTAAATTTTTATGACTGCGATGAACGCATAAGCGTGGACGTTCTGTTGTCCCAGAAATCTTCTTGCGAAGACGCTCATGTCTAAAGACTCTTTTTTCTTCTTTTTTATTTAATGGTGACATAATCGAACCTATTTCGTAACAGATTTTCCTTGTTTTCTTCTGACAAATTCGCCGACATAACGAATCCCTTTTCCCTTATAAGGCTCAACAGGTTTTAAAGAACGTATTTGCGCGGCTGTTTGCCCAACTAAAATATTATCAACGCCTTCTAAAACAATCATCGTTTGTGTCGGAGTAGATACTTTCAATTCTTTGGGGACTTCAAAATTTATAGGATGGCTAAATCCTAAACCAAACACAAGCTTATTGCCTTGAGCTTGAACACGAAATCCTAATCCTTGGATTTCCAACTCTTTCTTGTGCCCCTTTGTCACGCCTACAATCATATTTTCAAGACGAGAACGTATGGTTCCATGATTCGCTCGATCTTGTTTTGTATCTACTGCCCGACTAACCAATAATTGGCTCTCTTTTGACTCAACGCTAATTCCCGACGGCAAGACTAATTCTAATTTTCCTTTCGGGCCTTCAAGAAGCACTTTATCTTTTGTAATAGAAACTTTAACATCTTTAGGGATTTGAACTGGTGTTTTACCGATACGTGACATATATTTTTCCTACCAAATGTAACAAAGGACTTCTCCGCCCGTCTTAATTTTACGAGCCTCTCGGTCAGAGAAAATCCCTTTTGATGTTGATAATATCGCGGTTCCTAATCCATTTAAAACGCGCGGAATTTCATTGTTCTTAGCATAAATTCTTAATCCAGGCCGCGAAACTCGACGTAATCCTGTAATCGCCGGTTTCTTGCCTTCATATTTTAAATAAATTTTATATGTCCCTTGAGCGCTGTCTTTCATCAAACGAAAATCTTCAATATAACCATCATTTTTAAATACATCTAATATCTTGCCGATTAACTTAGAAGCAGGCACATCTACTGTTTCTTTTTGGCCGCGCACTCCATTGCGAACAATCGTCAACATATTACTAATAGAATCATTCAATGACATAATATTAAACCTCTTTCACTCTTTCGTCTTTTTAATTACCAGCTCGCTTTTTTAACACCAGGAAGCTCCCCGCGCCAGGCAAGCTCTCGAAAACAAATACGGCAAACGCCAAAACGACGCAAATAGCCTTTGGGCCTTCCGCACAATTGACAACGATTATGTTGTCGTGTCGAAAATTTCGGTTTTAATTTTGATTTGTTAATTAATGCTTTCTTCGCCATAATTGATTTCTTTTATTTTTTAGTAAACGGCATCCCTAATAACGTTAATAATTCTAAATTTTGTTCTGGGTCGCCTTGTTTAAACACAATGGTAATATCCATCCCTTGGATATTCTGTAATTTCCCTGTTTCAATTTCCGGAAAAATTGATTGATCCGTAATACCTAATGTATAATTGCCTTGCTTATCAAAGGCCTTACGAGAAACTCCATTAAAATCACGAATGCGCGGAAGCACAATCGAAATAAGACGATCTAAAAATTCATACATTTTTGATCGACGTAATGTTACCTTACAACCTATAGGAAGATTTTCACGCAATTTAAAATTTGAAATCGCCTTTTTGGCCCTAGTCGTGACCGCCTTCTGGCCTGAAATCGTTTCAAGATCTTTAACCGCAGCATCCAAAATTTTAATATCCGAAATGGCTTTACCAACACCCATATTGATAACAATCTTTTCTAATCGAGGAACAGCAAAATCATTCTTAATATTAAATTTTTCCTTCATCTTAGGAACGCAAACATCTTTATAAGTCTTTTGCAAACGCGGTATCATATTAAATAACCTCTCCACTCTTTTTGCTAATACGGACCTTTGTTCCATCTTTTAAAATATCTATCGAAAAACGTGTCGGCTTATTTAATTTCTTATCTAAAAGCATGACATTAGAAACATGTATCGGAGACTCTATGTCCGCAAATCCGCCTTTTTGATCTTGTTGCGTTCTGCGTTTTGCCTTCTTCATTAAATTAATGCCCTCGACGACAACTTTGTCATTTTCAGGAAAAACTTTAATAACACGTCCTGTTTTCCCTTTATCTTTTCCTGCAATCACATAAACTTGATCGTTCTTTTTTATCCGTAACATACCTATACCACCTCAGGAGCTAAT
>JAKQLT010000162.1 GCA_029567025.1 Candidatus Omnitrophota bacterium
TCAACCAAATTCGGCCGCCCTCAAAAACGCAAGCGTTTCTAAGGGCGCTCAAACTTCGCCCACGCTCAGGCGTTAGCCGAAAGCCCCCCCGGCCCACGAGGGTTTTGTGTTTTCAAACTCAATAATACGCGGCGCGCGGTCTTCCAGACCGCAACGCCGCTAAAAATGCATAAAATTCTTTAAACAAAGTTACGACATGACTTTTCCCTAAAACACAAGGTTAAACCTTTCTAAAATTTTCATTGCAATAAATGGCACCCATATGGTATAATATAACAAATATACTTTTATCTTTCGGAGTTATTCTATGTATGAAGTAACTTTAAACAGCAATCAAGCGCTTTTTAGTCTAAACAATATTTTTAATCTGATAGTTGCAACCATTATTTCATCAGGAATTATACTATTTGTCATCAAAAAATATTTAGAAAACCGCTTAAATTATAACTTTCAAGAAAAAATAGAAAAATATAAAAACCAATTATCAATTATAAACGAATTAAGTAAATTTGATTATCAACGTAAATTAACTGATTACAAGCTATTTACCGAATTTAAACATTCAATATACAGACAATTATTTTTAAAGGTTATTTTAGCATATGCACATTGTATTAAGCCATTTGGCTTAAAAGAATATCCAAATTTTCAAAATTATACATTAAAAGAAGTAATCGATGAAATTAACTCGCTAAACTTACTTGATGAAACAATCGATTTTATTAATTTGAATTGGGAAAATAATAGACATGAATGCATTAAAAAAATTAGAGAAATATATGATTTTAAAGATTTTGAGCAATCAAAAAAATGTCAAATTGAAGCCAAAAATTATTTTTATGAAAATATTTTATACGTTTCAAATGAAATTGAAAAATTACTTAAAGATATTTTTAGCAAAATCATTGAAATAAATATAATTTGGGAAACATGCGGCGGATTTTCGGGCATTAGTGGAGAAGATCTTAAAAAAATCAGAGAATACGAAAAAGAATTTCAAGAGTTAATTTATAACAAACTTAAAACATTGATGAATAAGGAACTTGCTCTTGGTTATTATGACTTTGATTTGAACAACTCAAAGGGAAATGTCAATGAATAAAATACCATGTTTTAGTGAGCAAGCATTGACATCAATTTCAAAAATTATTGGTGACACATCTTTGGGTCTGACGGGAACAGAAATAACAAGATATTTACAAAAATCAAAAATTCCTGATATCAGCCTTGATACGACCAAATGGAAACGATTATATAACGCTTTTGCAGATTTTCAAAATAAAAGGCAATTTGGAAATCATGTGATTTTATTTATCAATAATGTTATGGACCCAATATTATACACGGATTGTCCTGATGTATTTACTTCATGGCAGGATAAATTGAATGCAGTATTATCTTTCGCAGGATTTTATATTAGAGACGATGGAAAGGTTTGTCACAGTGATAAAGCTGATAACTTGAACGATGCTTTGAACAGAACAAACAGAATTCACGCCGCTTTAGTAATGAGAAAGGTTCATAAAGATGTTCTTGATTGTTGTAAAAAGGAATTGTTTCAGGAAAATTATTTTCATGCCGTTTTTGAAGCCACTAAAAGCATTGCAACAAAAATTCGAAATATGTCTGGATTGACTTGTGATGGCGCGGAATTAGCACAAAAAGTATTTGGGCTAGGTAAAGACAGCAAACCAATTTTAGCGATTAATAACTTAAAAACTGAAACTGAAATTGGCGAGCAAAAAGGATTTGTTAGCTTGCTAGTAGGAGTATTTGGAGTAATTCGTAATCCATTGGCTCATGAACCCAAGAAAGAATGGGATATGTCCGAGCAAGACACTCTTGATATTTTAACTACAATTTCTTTGATTCATAGAAAACTTGATGAATCATATCGTTTTAATTAAATTATCAGTTTATAAATTAGGAGCCACAATGAAACTTCTCGACAGCGAAAAACGCGAAATATTAAAATTGATAGACCAGAACAAGCCTTTGCCTGATAAATACCGCTTTTTACTATTTGACGACAAGCGTGAAGTTGAACTCACCTGGAACGGAAAAACTAATGAAGTCAGCAATATTGTTCTGCCATTTCAGATTATTGAACAAGTTGATGAGCCACGCGCTGAAAAACCTGATGATAAAAAAGCGCAACTTGATTTATTTGATTTCAGGGGTCGTCAAAAAGCTGGCTGGACAAATAAACTGATATGGGGCGACAATAAACTCATATTATCAAGCTTGAAAAATGGCGCATTACGTGATGAAATCGAAAGCGCGGGCGGAATAAAACTCATATACATTGACCCACCTTTTGATGTCGGTGCTGATTTTTCTATTGATATTGAAATTGGCGACGAGACTTTTACAAAAAGCCCAAATGTGCTTGAAGAACTCGCATATCGCGACACTTGGGGAAAAGGTGCCGACTCTTTTATTTCGATGATTTATGAGCGTCTAGTTTTGATGCGCGATTTAATGGCGGATGATGGAAGTATTTATGTCCATTGCGATTATAGAGTTAATAGTTACATTAGAATAATTTTAGATGAAATATTCGGCAAAAACAGTTTTCAAAATCAAATTATTTGGAAACGATCACCATTTGCAGGTTCAAGCAAAGCACGCGCCGAAAAATTTCCGATTAATCACGATTGCTTGTATTATTTTGTTAAAAACGGCAATGATTTTACTTTTTATCACCAATATATCGATTATACAGATGAATACAAAGAACGCTTCAAATATAAAGATGAACGTGGTATTTATAGAAAAACATTATTAAAAACATATTCAAAAGAAACAGAAAAAAGGTTGAAAGATGAAAACCGTTGGATTGATCCTGTAAAACAAGGTGCATATCCTTCGTATAAACAATATCTTCATGAATCCAAAGGCAAACAAACAGAGGATATCTGGGATGATTTAAATCTTACAAATCCAATGGCAATCGAACGTGTTAGTTATCCAACCCAAAAGCCCGAAATCCTTCTCGAACGCATTATCAAAGCCTCCTCTAATGAAAACGATATCGTTGCAGATTTTTTCTGCGGCTCCGGAACAACGCTCGCCGCCGCCGAAAAACTCGGCCGCAAGTGGATTGGAAGCGATCTTGGCAAATTCGCCATTCACACGACAAGAAAGCGAATGATAGGCGTTCAGAGACAATTAAAAACCGAAGGAAAAGATTTCAGAGCTTTTGAAATACTGAACCTTGGAAAATATGAACGCCAGCATTACATAGGCGTTAACCACGATTTACGTGAAGAAGAAAAACAAAAACAACTCGCTGAAAAAGAAAAAAACTTCATTGACCTCATTTTAAGGGCATATCGCGCTGAAAAAACCGATAACTCAACACATTTCCATGGAAAAAAAGCCGGGCGCGTGGTCGCTGTCGGACCGATAAATCTACCTGTTACAAGACTTTTCGCCGAAGAAATTATTCTCGAATGTCGAAGAAAAAGAGTATCGCGCGCCGATATTCTCGCTTTTGAATTTGAAATGGGCCTTTTTCCAAATATTCAGGAAGAAGCAAAATCCAAAGGCATTGACCTTGCCCTAAAATATATACCACGTGAGGTTTTTGATAAACGCGCCATCGAAAAAAATCAAGTTGTTTTTCACGATGTTTCGTTCATCGAAGTTAAACCGCATGTAAAGAAGAAAACGATCGCTATTGAATTAACTGACTTTTCAGTGTATTATTCACAGGACACGGTTGATAATGCCGCCGCCTGCCTTACAAATGGCAAAAATAAAATCGTTGTCGAAATGGGCCAGATAGTGAAGGTCAGCAAAGATAAGAACGGCATCGTAACAAAAGAAACTTTGACGAAAAACTGGACTGACTGGATTGATTACTGGAGCGTTGATTTTGACTTTGAAAGCAAGCGAGAAATCGTGCGCGTCAAAAATAGTGAAACTGGCACTATTGAAGAACAATGGACCGGTGATTTTATTTTTGAAAACGAATGGCAGAGTTTCCGCACTAAAAAAGACAGAAAACTTGAATTGATAACGCCTTTTCACGAGTGTAACCCCGGACGATAAAAAATAGCCGTGAAAGTCGTTGATATTTTTGGAAATGATACGATGAAAATAATAGATGTATCGATTGGAGGTAAATAATGGCTAAAATCAACGTCAGCGGAACTGAAATCACAATAATATCTGTAAATGACGAAGACTTTATTTCTTTAACGGATATGCTAAAAGCCAAAGATGGCGATTTTTTTATTTCCGATTGGTTAAGAAATAGGAACACAATTGAATTTCTTGGAATATGGGAAAAAGTTTACAATCCAAATTTTAATTATGGCGAATTCGCCATAATTAAAAGTCAGGCCGGTTTGAATAGTTATAAATTGAGTGTTAAAGAATGGACTGAAAAAACAAACGCTATTGGATTGAAAGCAACCGCCGGACGATATGGCGGAACATACGCCCATAAAGACATTGCCTTTGAATTTGGAATGTGGATTAGCGCTGAATTTAAGATATACCTCATCAAAGAATTTCAAAGGCTCAAAGACGAAGAACTGAAAAAACTCGGTTGGGATATTCGCCGCAACCTGACAAAAATCAATTATCGTATTCATACCGACGCTATAAAAGAAAACCTGATTCCGGCGGAATTGACGAAACAGCAAATAAACAATATTTACGCGAGCGAAGCTGATGTGCTGAATATCGCCTTATTTGGAATAACCGCAAAAGATTGGCGTAATGCAAACCATGATAAAAAAGGCAATATCAGAGATTATGCCAATGTCGCACAACTTGTGTGTTTATCCAATCTTGAAAATTTTAATTCATTATTTATCAATGAAGGGTTATCACAACAAGAAAGATTGATAAAACTTAATAAAATCGCAATTCAGCAAATGACTATATTAACCGAAGATGATCGAGTAAAAAAAATTGAAGGGCGGGTTAAGTAATGGCAATCCACCCGTCTTTTCCAACTTCGCCTTATGAAGTTTTAAACCCGGAGTATCGTTGGTTCCCGGCTGATGAAACGCTTCGTGAATCAAGTTATGAAAAATTATTGCCGCCGCTTGTCAATAAAATTCGTAACGAAGTTAAAAAATGGCGAGATTCGGACTATGAACAAGCGTCAGAAACAAGCCGCGCTCTTTTAAAATGGTGGTTTAAAAATGAACATATCGTTCCAAAGGCCGATGGAACTTTATTTAATTTTCAATACTATTTCGCACAACGCGAAGCTATAGAAACTATAATATACTTATATGAAGTTGTGAATGTAAAAGATAAATACGACCTGATGAGATTCGATTCATCGAGCGCGGTTTCAACCAGCATGTTCGATGAAGAATGGTTAAGGCTTGTAGTTAAAATGGCCACCGGTAGCGGAAAAACGAAAGTAATCAGCCTTATTATAACATGGTGTTATTTTCATAAAAAATATGAAGAAGGCTCAAAACTTTCAACGAACTTTCTTGTAATATCGCCAAATATTATAGTTCTTGATAGATTGAGAACCGACTTTGACGGATTAAAAATATTTTTTAATGATCCATTATTGCCTGACAATGGCTTTGAAGGTCAAAATTGGCAGGACGATTTTCAGATAACGCTTCACATTCAGGATGATGTAAGTATTGTAAGAAAAAGCGGCAATATCTTTTTAACCAACATTCATCGTGTTTATTCAAGCGCTGATGTTGATCCATCTTACGAAGATAACGATCTCCTAGATTATTTTCTTGGGAAACGGCCAACTGGAAAAACAAACGATTCAAAAGTCGATCTCGGAGTAATCGTTCGTGAAATTGACGAACTGATTGTTATCAACGATGAAGCGCATCATATCCATGATAATCGGCTTGCGTGGTTTAAATCTATTGAAGATATTCATAACCGCCTTAAACAAAAAGATCATTTTCTTTCATTACAAGTTGATGTTACTGCAACGCCAAAACATAATAATGGCGCAATATTTGTACAAACCGTTTGTGATTATCCACTAGTAGAAGCGATTGTGCAGAATGTTGTAAAACACCCAATATTACCCGACGCCGCAAGTAGAAGCAAACTAGCCGAAAGGCAGAGCGCAAGATATACTGAAAAATATGCTGATTACATTTATCTCGGCGTTGAGGAGTGGCGAAAAGCATATACCGAACATAAAAAACTCGGCAAAAAAGCGATATTATTTATAATGACCGATGATACGCAAAATTGTGATGATGTCGCTGAATATCTTGAAAATAATTTCCCGGAATTTAAAGGCGCAACGCTTGTAATACATACTAAAAACAACGGCGAAATATCCGAATCCGAATCGAAAAAAGATAAAGAAGAACTCGAAAAATTAAGAAAAGCGTCAAACCAGATAGACAGCCTTGAAAGTCCATATAAAGCCATCGTTTCTGTATTAATGCTTAAAGAAGGCTGGGACGTCAGAAACGTAACGACAATAGTAGGCTTACGCGCATACGCCGCGCAGAGCAATATACTTCCTGAACAAACGCTTGGCAGAGGACTTCGCCGAATGTATCCCGGAACTGAAACGACCGAGTATGTGAGCGTTATCGGCACAAACGCATTCATGGATTTTGTTGAATCGATACAGAGCGAAGGCATAGAACTTGAACGCAAACCAATGGGTTCAGGCACTGCCGCTAAAGTTCCTATAATAATTGAAGTTGATGAAAAAGACACAAAAAAAGACATTGAAAAACTTGATATTGAAATACCTGTAATGACGCCAAGAACTTACCGCGAATATAAAAATCTCGAAACATTGAACCCGACGACTTTTGAAAACAAGAAAATTAAATATAATGAATATACAGAAGAACAAAAGCGAGAAATAATTTTTAAAGATATAACGACAAACGAAGTTAATCACATTACTTATTTAGATTCTAGCGCCGCTACGGATTATAGAAGCGTAATTGGATATTTCACGCAAATAATAATGAAAGAATTAAGACTTGTAAGCGGTTATGATATTCTTTATGGCAAAGTGAAAGAGTTTATAACACTTCAACTTTTTGAAAAAGATGTTAATATTGATGATTTGAACACAATCAGAAATTTGTCAGAAGTTGAAGCAACTAAAACGATTATCGAAACATTCAAAAAACGAATCAATGAGTTGACAATTCTAAATAAAGGTAGCGCGGAAATAAGAGACTATATAAAATTAAGGCAAACGCGCCCTTTTGTCGTTAAAGAACAAGGGTTTTTAATACCTCAAAAAAGCGTATTTAACAAAGTGATTGGAGATAGTCATTTAGAATTATTGTTTGCATCGTTTTTAGAAAAATGTCCTGACATTATATCTTACGCTAAAAATTATCTTGCTGTACATTTTAATCTTGACTATGTAAATGCAAATGGCGAAATATCAAATTACTATCCTGATTTCATTGTAAAAACCGATAACAAAAAAATATTTATCGTCGAAACAAAAGGCCTTGAAGACCTTGACGTTCCATTAAAAATTGAACGATTAAAACAATGGTGCTATGACATAAACAAAATACAAAAAAATATGAATATGATTTCATATTTGTCGATGAAGAAAATTTCAATAAGTATAACATTAGCACATTTGAAGAATTGCGCAAAAATTTTAACAAATACAAATAAAACTGATAACGTAACTTGTCAAAGATCATTGCCGCAACGGCGCGCTCGCTGGGTGCTCGCACCGCCGTTGCGGATAAACACTAATGTATAATCAACAAATGCTATTCAAAATTAATATGTTTCAATAAAGTCAATTGTATTTTAAACTTGGGGCCGGGGGGGCCAACGGCTAACAAGCGAGTATCTGCTGCGTCGCCCCACTTCGGGGGCTCCTCGGGTT
>JAKQLT010000164.1 GCA_029567025.1 Candidatus Omnitrophota bacterium
AGGGTCTCTTAATAAGCGTCAAATAATGTTGATCAATAAGTTGTTTGATGGGTTTGACGGTAAACTTACATCTTCTAAGTGGGCAAAGATTGCCAAATGTTCCCAAGATACTGCTTCGCGGGATATCGTTGATCTTATCGAAAAAAAGATCCTTATTAAAGAAGCCGCTGGCGGACGAAGCACAAGTTATTTGCTGAAGGATCTCTAATAAACGATTAGCGGTTATTTTTTATGGTTGACCGCCGCGCGCGGTATACCGGCCATTTAATCAAGCCCATCAGAAGATTCTGGTGGGTTTTTTATTTCTAATGATGTTGTGGTATTTTGTAAATTAATAAAAATCCAGAAATATCTTTGCCCTTTCTTTAAAGCTGATAGAATTTATAAAGGATGCAAAAGAAGAAACATTATATCGTTATTTAACTTTTTTATAAAAAGGACGGGCATATGGGCAAAAAAAATGATCATAAAAAGATTCTTCAAGACAAGAGCGCAGATAAGAAAGCCCAAAAGAAATTTTATGAAAAAGAATTGAAAAGGCTGCAGGAGGAGTTGGTTAAGCTTTTAGAATGGGTCAAGAAAAAAGGATTAAAAGTCGTTATTCTTTTTGAAGGGCGAGACGCGGCCGGAAAAGGCGGTGTTATTAAACGAATTACAGAATGCCTCAATCCTCGTTTTTGTAAGGTGGTCGCTTTAGGTGTCCCGACGGAAAAAGAAAAAACACAGTGGTATTTTCAGCGTTACGCCTCTCAATTGCCGGCGGCAGGTGAAATGGTCCTTTTTGACAGAAGCTGGTATAATCGCGCTGGCGTTGAACATGTCATGGGATTTTGTACGAAAGATGAATACGAAGAATTCTTTCGTTCCTGCCCGGAATTCGAACGCATGATTATTCGCTCAGGTATTATTCTTATCAAATATTGGTTTTCCGTGAGTGATGAAGAGCAGGAAGCACGTTTTCAATCGCGTATTCATAATCCCGTTAAACGATGGAAATTAAGTCCGATGGATTTGCAGTCGCGTGCCAAGTGGGTGGAATATTCAAAAGCGAAAGATGAAATGTTTAAACACACGGACATTAAAGAAGCGCCATGGTGGGTGGTTAACGCGGATAATAAAAAACGCGCGCGATTAAATTGTATCAATCATCTTTTACATCAGATTCGCTATAAAGATTTAACGCCTGAACCGTTAAAACTGCCCAAACGCCAGCCAGATACAGGTTATGTTCGCCCGCCTATCAAAAGCCAGACTTTTGTGCCGGAAGAATATTAAAAAAATTTTTAAAAATGTTTAAAAGCCCTATAGATTTTTCTATAGGGCTTATTTTTTATCTATAAAAGAGATTTTTTTATGATAGGATGTTTTTTTTTAATAATTAAAACAAGAGGTTTTTTTGAATAAAGCAAAGATATATCCACAAGGCGGCATTAAGGAAATGATGGCGATTGCTTTGCCAATGGTTGTTTCATCGGCATGCGATACTGTTATGATTTTTACGGACCGGCTATTTTTATCTCGGTTAAATCCGGAGCTGATGAACGCGGCAATGAGCGGCGGCTTGACATCGTTTATGATGATGTCTTTTTTCTTAGGACTAATCGGATATTCTACCGCGCTTGTCGCTCAATACTTTGGGGCAGGAAAGAAAAATAAAAGCGCGGTTGTTGTCACACAAGCTATGGTAATTGCTTTAGTGGCTTATCCGGTTATTTTATTATGCCGTCCGTTAGCGTTTTTGTTGTTTAATAATTCCGGAATATCATCCGCGCAAATGGCATCACAAACAATATATTTTAATATTTTATTATCCGCAGTTATTTTTAGTCTTTTTCGATGTGTTTTTAGTTCTTTTTTTTCTGGAATCGGAAAAACTAAGATTGTAATGAAGGCGTCTTTATTCGCGATGTTCATGAATGTATTTTTAAATTACATTTTAATTTATGGAAAATTGGGACTGCCCGCGCTGGGAATTCGTGGCGCGGCTTATGGAACTATTTTAGGAAGCATAAGCGGACTCGCCATTTTAATGTGGGGATATTTTAAAAAAGAAAATCGCGATGAATATCACATTAGACAGTCTTTTTGTTTTGATAAAGAAACTATGGGAAAACTATTGCGTTTCGGCTATCCCGCTGGAGCCGAAATGTTTTTTAATATTTTGGCATTTAATATTATGGTTATGATTTTTTATTCGTGTGGTCCTGTTGCCGCAACTGCCGCGACCATTGTCTTTAATTGGGACATGGTTTCTTTTATTCCTTTAATTGGAGTTGAAATTGGTGTTACAAGTCTTGTAGGCCGTTATATGGGCGCACAAAACCCCCAGATTGCAGAACGCTCTGTTTTATCAGGCATTAAAATGGGCGTTGTTTATTCTTCGATTATTTTGGTGTTATTTCTCGGATTTCCGGAAATCTTGGTTAATTTTTTTAAGCCGGATGAGGCAACAGAAATTTTTGAACAAGCCAGGCCTTTGGCTGTTTTTATGGTGCGCTGGGCGTGCTTATATGTGCTTATTGAAGCGGTTATTGTCGCTTTAACAGGCGCCTTGCGGGGAGCCGGCGATAGTTTCTGGGCTATGGCTCTTTCGGTTGGTCTTCATTGGAGTTTAGTGCCGATTTTATATGTTTTATTAAAAGTTTTTGGCTTTTCTGTAAAAGTCGGATGGATTGTTTTAATCGCTACATTTTTTATCTTTTCTTTCTTTATTTATCTGCGGTATAAAAGTGGAAATTGGAAGAAGATTAAAATGGTCCCTGACGAAAATGAAATTTTGGCAAATATTCACGACGATTTTCATGAGCGGGCCGATCTCTAATAATGAATCTTAAATAGGCTTTAAGTTCAGAGCATTATTTCTGTTGCAGATAATTTTTATTTTGATACAATACGACAAGTTAGAAAGGGAGGATATCATGATTAACAAAACTGCAGAATTATTAAAAGATCCAAAAGTAAGACAAGAAATTGAACGACACAAATGGTTTGAAAGTGAAAAGGCCGGACACGACATCGGTTTTGAAAAAGCCGCGGCAAGCTGGATTAAGCTTTATTCCAAAGAATGGTTGAAAAAGAATGCTCCAGCCAAAAAACCTGCTCGTAGTGCCAAAAGATTATTCTAAAAGATAAATTTGTAACGTATTTATCTTGTTATATTAACGAAATTTCTGGTCTTAAGAAAGTTTGAAAAGAAAGGGCCGTTGGATAAACGACCCTTTTCTTTTTTTATAAAGAAGGCGATTGATAAATGGTTTTTGAGAATATAGAAAGAAATCTTGGAGAACAGCCGATTAAAAATATTTTAGAGGAACATCATATTAGTGTTCATGATATCGTTGTCTCTTCCACGCAACAAATTACGCATAAAATGGTTTCGAAAGCGATGAAAGGCCGCAGGATAACAATTCCTGTCCAAATAAAAATTCTTAAAGCGCTTAATCATCTGACCCAAAAGAATTATTCCATTACAGATTTGTTTAATTATTCCTAATTGAAAAGATTTGGGCTTTACAAAGTAAACAAGTTTGTGTAAGCTTGTAGCTTCATAAATTTTTAAACGTTAAAAATAAAAAAAGATAAAAAATGATTTCCGTTAATAATGTTACTTTACAATATGGGCAACGCAAACTTTTTTCTAATGCGAATATTGTTTTTTCTCCGGGCAATTGCTATGGCGTTATTGGCGCTAACGGTTCGGGGAAATCCACTTTTTTAAAAATCCTTTCCGGCGAGATTGATACAACCGTAGGAGAAGTTATTGTAGCCCCCGGTAAACGTATTTCTGTGTTAAAACAGGATCAGTTTGCTTTTGACGAATATAGCGCCCTTATGACGGTTATTATGGGGCATAAGCGGCTTTATGATGTGATGAGTGAAAAAGAAGCTATTTATTCTAATCCGAATTTTTCCGAAGCAGATGGGCTTAAAGCTTCTCATTTGGAGGAAGAATTTGCTGAATTGAATGGCTGGAACGCGGAATCTGATGCGGCGAAATTATTAAGCGATTTAGGAATTGCTGAAGAATTTCATCAAATGCAAATGAAACAGCTTGAGTCTGGACAGAAAGTACGAGTGCTTTTAGCCCAAGCTCTTTTTGGCAATCCGGATATTTTGCTTTTAGATGAACCGACAAATCATTTGGATGTGGAAACATGTCTGTGGCTGGAAGAATTTTTATGTAATTTTGAGAATATCGCGATAGTTGTTTCCCATGATCGGCATTTTTTGGATAATGTTTGCACACATATCGCGGATATTGATTATGGTGCGATTCAACTTTATACAGGAAACTTTTCTTTTTGGCAGGAAGCGACCCAGTTGGCGCTTCGTCAACGCAGTGAAGCCAATAAAAAAATAGAGGAAAAACGAAAAGAACTTCAGGATTTTATCGCGCGATTTAGCGCAAACGCCTCCAAGGCCCGACAGGCGACCAGCCGTAAGAAAATTTTAGAGAAATTAACTGTGGAAGAATATAAGCCGTCTTCGCGCCGTTATCCGTATATTGGATTTGAGCAAGAGCGAGAAGCAGGAAATGATCTTTTATATATGGATCATTTATCCAAATCTATTGACGGACAAGTAATGTTTGAAAATATCACGCTCACTGTTGAACCGGGGGAAAAAGTCGCTTTAATCGGACAGAATGATTTAAGTAAAACAGCTTTTTTTCAAGTGCTTATGGGCGAATTAAACGCTGATAGTGGAAGTTTTAAATGGGGCGCGTCCACTTCACGCGCGTATTATCCCAAAGATAATACAAAATATTTTGAAAGCGAATTAAATATGATTGATTGGTTGCGACAGTATTCTAAAAATCAAGATGAAGATTTTATTCGTGGATTCTTAGGCCGTATGCTTTTTTCTGGAGAAGACGCGTTTAAGCCGGTTAAGGTTTTATCCGGCGGAGAAAAGGTTCGCTGTATGTTCTCCCGTATGATGCTTTCACGGTCCAATGTCCTTCTTTTAGATGAGCCGACAAATCATTTGGATTTAGAATCCATTACCGCTTTAAATCGCGGATTAGAGAAATTTCGCGGAACCATTATTTTCTCTTCCCACGACCATCAGCTTATCCAAACGGTTGCTAACCGTATTATTGAAATTACGCCTAAAGGTTATATTGACCGCGTTCACACAACCTTTGATGAATATCTTGAAAATGAAGATATTAAACGTCAGCGCCACCTGTTGTATTCTTAAAAGACATATTTCTTAAGATAAAATCTTGCGGATTCATTTTCTTTGATTTAGAATGAACGCCAAAAGGATTCTTTTATGCTGAAAGTCAAAATTGTTTCTGTTCAAACGCCTCAAGCTATTCGCATGGTCGAGAAATTAGCCAAAGAAATTTGGAATGAATATTACCCGCCGATTATTGGCCAAAAACAAGTTGATTATATGGTCAAAACTTTTCAGTCTGCAGTAGCGATTGCTAATCAAATTTTCAGAGAAAATTTTATTTATTATTTAATGAAAAAAAACGAGAAATATATCGGGTATGTAGGCGTTGTGCCAAAAAAGAAAAATAAAGAATTATTTTTGAGTAAAATTTATATTAAGAAATCTGAACGAGGAAAAGGGTTGGGCAAGAAATTCCTTTCTTTTTTAAAAAGGACGGCGAGAAGAAAGTCTTTTAAAAAAATTACTTTATATGTTAACAAAGATAATTTTGACGCTATCAGCGCGTATCAAAAAATGGGATTTAAGAAAGTGCGGGCCATGAAAAAGCCGATTGGTCAAGGTTTTTTCTTGGATGATTATATTATGTCCTGTCCGGTATAGAGTTTTAACAAAAAGGATTAAAAAATGAATGCTGTTAAAAAAATATTGGCAGAAACAAAACTAAAAGAGCTTATGTCTAAAAAAGTCATTTCGATTAATATCAATGCGCCGTTTAGCGAAGTCCCCCAAAAATTTCAAAGTGCGGGTATTCGTCATTTACCGGTTATCGATGACAGCGGAAAATTTCTTGGGATTATGACTGAAAGAGAAATGTATAAAATCCATTCTCCCCGAAAATTGATGGATGGCACATGGTATTATGACGAAGAAATGCTTAATGATGTCATTTTAAAACATGTAATGATAAAAGATGTTTTTTGCCTTGATCCAGAAAGCGCGATGGGGGAAGCCTTAGTTTATATGGCGAATCATAAAAGCGGTTGTATTCCTGTTGTGGATAAGAATGGGGCGCTTAAAGGCATTGTAACGCAGTATGATTTTATAAAGAAAGCCGCGCAATTATATTTGGAAAAATAATATTTTTACCTTTTCCTCACCCCCGAGGTGGGGAAAAGGGGCGGGGTAAAAAGAAAAAGGCTGATCCAAATTTCGGATCAGCCTTTTATATTCCCTATATCCCATGACAGAATATAGAGGAGGAGATGCATTATTTTACATGTTTAAAACATGCGTCCACATGCTCTTTCGATAATTTCTTTGTAAATAGGCTTACCACAAATGCTACTATAAAAGAAATAGGTAAAATGACCACAATAGCATCAACCACCACCCATGGGAAATTGGCGAGAGTTGGTTTGCTAAAAATAAATTGACAAAGCCCTAAAGCTTCGGATTCTTTTTTGTGAATAAAAAGAAGCCAAAAAACAGTTCCGAAAAATCCTACTATCATGCTGGCGATAGCACCGGCCTTTGTCATTCCTTTCCAGAAAAGCGCGCCGATGAATGTCGGCAAGAATGTGGTGGCGCAAAGTCCAAAAAAGATGGAAGTGGCAATTGCGATAATGCTGACAGGAAGGAATTTTCCTAAAAACGCTGTTAAAAGAACCATAACAATAATTCCTAAACGCGTTAAAAGAATAGTGTGTTGAGCCTGTTTTCCTTTGAAAATAACTTTTTCGAAAAGATCACGTCCAAATGCCGTTCCCATAGCATGAAACTGTGAGCTTGAAGTTGACATAGCCGCGGCTAATAAGGAAAGCATAAAAATATAAACAAACCATGTCGGCATGGCACTATTGATATACATGGGAATGATTTTATCAATATTTCGGTTGAGACAAACCGCTGGCGCTTGCCCCGTAACAGTCAGTATACGGGCAACTGCTCTTGGTAAACAGGGAAAGGAGAATGTGATGAAGAGAAGCATTATTGTTGCAGGTCTTCTCGGGTGCGTCGCGCTGCTTGCCTTGTCTGCCGGGTGCAGTAGTGAC
>JAKQLT010000183.1 GCA_029567025.1 Candidatus Omnitrophota bacterium
GGAAGCGCTTGTCTACCGGCTTAATGTTTCATCTGCTAAGATCGCAAAACAAGAAATAGAAAAATTTAATCAAAGAAATCCGCAAAGGCCCCGGTTTGTCGCCGGATCTATTGGCCCGTTAAATAAAACATTATCTTTATCTCCTGATGTGGCAGACCCATCTTTTCGCGCTATTGATTTTGACCAAGTTGTTAAGGCGTATAGCGAACAAATCTGCGGACTTATCGACGGTGGCGTTGATCTTTTGATGATTGAAACTGTGTTTGATACGCTCAATGCCAAGGCTGCAATTTTTGCCGCAGAATCTTATTTTGATAAAATAGGGCGAAGGTTGCCTTTGATTATTTCTGGAACAATTACGGATAAGAGCGGCCGCACCTTATCAGGGCAAACGACAGAGGCATTTTGGATTTCTATTTCTCATGCTAAACCTTTAGCGGTCGGATTAAATTGCGCGTTCGGCGCCAAAGATATGCGGCCGTATATTGAAGAATTATCGAAAATTGCGTCGTGTTATATTAGCTGTTATCCTAACGCCGGGCTTCCTAATCAATTGGGCGAATATGATCAATCCGCCCAAGAAATGGCGGAGTTGGTCGCTGAATTCGCCCAAAGCGGATTTGTGAATATCTTAGGAGGATGTTGCGGTACAACGCCTGTTCATATTAAGGCTATTGCGGATAAAGTTAAGAATATCCCGCCGAGAAAACGTCCAAAGATTCCTATTTTATCTCGTTTAAGCGGATTAGAGCCTTTGGTGTTGAGGGAAAATTCTAATTTTGTCAATATCGGCGAGCGCACGAATGTTGCTGGTTCTAAAAAATTTGCACAACTTATCAGAGACAATAAATATGAAGAGGCTCTTTCGGTGGCCCGTCAACAAGTAGAGGCTGGCGCGCAGATTATTGATATTAATATGGATGATCCGATGTTAAACGCGTCAGAGGCCATGGTAAAATTCTTGAAATTTATTGCGGCAGAGCCGGATATTTCTAAAGTCCCTGTCATGATTGACTCGTCGAATTGGAGCGTTTTAGAAGCCGGACTTAAATGCCTGCAAGGAAAATCGATTGTAAATTCCATTAGCTTGAAGGAAAGCGAAGAGATTTTTAAAACACGCGCGAAATTAATTTACCGTTATGGCGCTTCTATTATTGTGATGGCGTTTGATGAAAAAGGCCAGGCAGATACCTTAGAAAAAAGAATAAATATTTGTAAGCGCGCCTATGATATTTTGACAAAAGATATTGGTTTCCCGCCGGAAGATATTATTTTTGACCCGAATATCTTTGCGGTCGCCACAGGAATGGAAGAACATAATAATTATGCGCTTGATTATATGAAAGCTGCGCGCGCGATTAAAGAACAGTTGCCTTATGCTAAGGTAAGCGGAGGCGTGAGTAATGTTTCTTTTTCTTTTCGCGGTAATGATGTCGTGCGTGAGGCCATGCATGCGGCGTTTTTATATCACGCAATTAAAGCTGGAATGGATATGGGCATTGTGAATGCTGGGATGATCGCGGTGTATGATGAAATCCCTAAAGATTTATTAGAAAAAGTAGAAGATGTGCTTTTAAATCGACGAGAAGATGCCACAGAACAATTGATTGATTTTGCAGGACAATATAAGAAAGAAGGCAAGAAATTAACAGAAGATTTATTGTGGCGTGAAAATCCTGTTGAAGAAAGATTGACGCATGCGCTCGTTAAGGGATTGCTTGAATATATTGACAAAGATGTGAATGAGGCCCTTAAGAAATATTCTAATCCGTTAGATATTATTGAAGGGCCATTAATGAATGGGATGCATTTAGTCGGAGATCTTTTCGGCGAGGGAAAAATGTTTTTGCCGCAAGTGGTTAAAAGCGCGCGGGTCATGAAAAAAGCCGTAGCTATTTTACAGCCCTTTATCGAAGAAGGAAAAAAAGGCGAGCAAAAGCCGGCGGGAAAAATTCTTTTAGCCACGGTTAAAGGTGATGTGCATGATATCGGAAAAAATATTGTCGGCGTTATTTTGGCGTGTAATAATTTTATGGTTGTTGATTTAGGGGTTATGGTGCCGTGTGAGAAAATTTTGGAAGAAGCGCAAAAACAAAAAGTGGACATGATCGGGTTAAGCGGGCTTATTACGCCGTCTTTAGAAGAAATGGTTCATGTGGGGCGAGAAATGAATAGGCAAGGCATGAAAATTCCGCTTTTAATCGGCGGGGCTACAACTTCTGTAGCGCATACGGCGTTAAAAATAATGCAAGGCTACAGCGGTTTTACGGTTTATGTGAAAGACGCCTCGCGCTGTGTGGGTGTTTGTAAAAATTTGATGGACATATCTTCTCGAGAGAAATTTATCGAAAAAACGCATCAAGAATATGCGCGTGTACGAGAGGCGTATCTTAATCAGGAAAAGAATAAGAAAACGTTATCGCTTCAGGCCGCTCGAGAGAAAAAGCCAAAAATAAATTGGGATAAGAAAGATATTATAACGCCAAAATTTTTAGGTACAAAAATATTAAAGGATTTTGATTTAAGTAAGATCCGTGAATATATTGATTGGACGTTTTTCTTTATCGCTTGGGATATGCGCGCGAAATATCCAGAAATTTTAAAAGACGCGAAATACGCCAAAGAAGCGGCGCGATTATTAAAGGAAGCGCATGAGCTTTTAGATGAAATGATAAAAGAAAAACAGATTTCGGCGCAGGCTGTTTTTGCGATTTATCCCGCCAATAGTATAGGGGAAGATATTGAAATTTATCAGGATGAGAAACAAAGTAAGATTCTTACGAAAGTGCATACGTTACGTCAACAAACCCCCAGCGAAGATGGCTCTTGTTACTCTTTAGCAGATTTTATCGCGCCCAAGGAAAAGGATTTCACGGATTATATCGGCGCGTTTGCCGTTACGGCAGGAGCCGGCGTTGAAAAACTCATCGTAAAATATAAAAAAGAAAATAATGATTATAAGGCTCTGATGATTCAGATTTTAGCGGATCGTTTGGCTGAAGCCTTTGCGGAAATGTTACATGAAATAGTCAGAAAAGAATTCTGGGGTTATGCGCCGGGTGAGGATTTAACAAAAGAAGAATTATTTTTAGGGAAATATCACGGCATTCGTCCGGCGGTAGGTTATCCGGTTTATCCAGATCATAGTCAGAAGAAAATAATTTTTGATTTAATGAATGTTGAGAAAACAATAGGCATAACGTTTACCGAGAATTACGCGATGAAACCGTTGGCTTCTGTGTGCGGTTTATATCTGTCACACCCTAAGGCGAAATATTTTACTGTCGGGAAAATCCTTAAAGATCAGGTTGAAGATTACGCGAAACGAAAACAGATAACAATTCTTGAAGCCCAAAAGTGGCTGTCGCAGAATTTGAATCCTTAAAAATCCATTCTATGTCTTTTTCCGGAAATATTTTTGATTATGTAGTTGCTTACCTAAGCGGCGTTATGGTGAGTTTCACGCCGTGCATTTATCCTGTGATACCGATTGTGGCAAGCGTCATTGCCTCTGCTAATCTCAAAGGAAAAAAATCGTCTGGTTTTTTTCTTTCTTTAATTTATGTTCTTGGCCTTGCGGTTGTGTATTGCGCTTTAGCGGTTATTGCGTCGTTAACAGGAACAATATTTGGCCAATGGCAAAATCAGCCTGCGGTTTATTTTTTCGTCGGGGTTGTATTGTTTGTCTTTGCGCTGTCTTTATTAGATATTATCAAACTTCCAGTTATGGGTGTTTTTCTTGAGTCTAATAAAATAAAAGGAAAAAATATATTTTCTGTTTTTTTTCTTGGGATGTCGTCGGGCTTGATCGTCGGGCCGTGCACCGCACCTGTTTTAGGAACGCTTCTTTTTTATGTAGCGTCAAAACAAAATCTTTTTCATAGTATCAGCTTGTTGTTTGTTTTTTCTTATGGGGTTGGGACATCTTTGATTCTGGTCGGTACATTTAGCGCTCTTTTAACGCGCCTTCCCAAATCAGGACCATGGATGGAACGTATCCAAAAGATATCAGGGTGGATATTGCTGGTTATAGCTATTTTATTTTTTTTAAAAGCTTTTTTTATTTTTGTTGTTTAATAGTTTTTGTAGGGGCCCTTTTCCAAACGGTCTAAAACTTTCTTATTTTTTAGTAAACATAAAAATCAATAAAAAAAATGATAAAAGAAGTTTTCTTAATAATGTTATTTTTGCTGACCGTGGCCTTTTCCTCCGAGGCAAAAGAAAGATACATTATTGATTCTAAACAGTCGCAGCTTTTTTGTTCTGTTAGCCGCATGGCGTTGTCAACCGTTAAGGCGCAGTTTAAAGATTTAACAGGTGAGATTGTTTTTAATCCGAAAACATGGACGGATAAAGAAGGGCGTATTTTAACAAAAAGCTCCGTTAATATTCAAATAAAAACAGCCAGCGTTTCGACGGGAAGTTCCTTTGTCGACAGAAAAATTCAATCTAAGCAGCTTTTAGATACGCAGAATTATCCAGAAATAACTTTTCAAAGTAAAATGATCGAAGTAAAAAAGGGCCAGCTTTATGTCCATGGCGTTTTATCACTGCGCGGCATACAAAAAGAAATTGTTTTCCCTTTTCATTTAGATGAGCCATTTATTAATGAGAAAAAGCAAAAAGTGATTCGTGCCAAAGGGCGATGGCTTATTAATCGTAAGGATTTTAATGTTATTTGGAGCAAGGCCTTTGACAAAGGCGGCGTTATCGTCGGGAATATGGTCGCTATTGATTGGGAAGTCACGGCTATAAGAAAAGAAGAGAAAAAGCCCGCAGGAAAAATACCGTCTAAAACAACTACGTCATCAAAAAAGAAAAAACATTAAGAATTTTTCTATAAACTTTTGAGATTTGCAACAACAGCCTGCAAGATCTCTTTTGTGGGGTTTAGTTTGTTAAGAGTATAAAAATGTAGGCCGGGTGCGCCATTTTCAAGTAAATTCTTGCACTGTTTTATCGCGAATTTAATTCCTTCTGAAATTGTTTTTTCCTTATTATCTTTTATCGGCTCGAAAATATCCTGAATATTTTTGGGGATAGAAGAGCCGTTTAACGACGTAAATTTCACAAGCCCTTCATAGCTTGTGATAGGAAGAATCCCGGGAATAACACGCGCATTAACATTGATCTTTTTAAGTCGCGCTACATAATCAAAATAATCTTTATTATCAAAGAAAAATTGTGTGATTACAAAATCCGCGCCAGCATTAATTTTAAGTTTTAAATATTCTGCATCTTTATCTTTGTTTTTACAAAGAACATGCCCTTCAGGAAATCCGGCGACACTTATGCCAAAATAATCCCCAAAATGTTGACGGATAAACGCGCAGAGTTCGCTGCTGTATTTAAAATTATTTTTACCCGGCGTCCAGTTAGGATTGTCTTGAGGCGGATCGCCGCGAAGCGCCATAATATTTTGAACGCCGCGCGATTTGATATCTTCAATGATTTTTTTAATCTCATCTTTGGTGTGTAAAACACACGTTAAATGAGCGAGCGTGGGGATAGAGAAGTCTTTTTGAATAAGCTCGACAATATCGAAGGTTTTTTCACGGCTTCCACCGCCGGCGCCATAGGTGCAGGAAATAAAGTCCGGCTTAAACGCGCTAAAATCTTTTATCGTGGATAAAAGATTATCATAACCTGTTTCTGTTTTCGGTGGAAAAAGCTCGAAAGAGAAGGTTTGTTTTTTTGTTTTAAAGATATCAGGAACTTTCATCATTTTGTTGCTCGATGTCATTCCTGCGAATGCAGGAATCTTTTTTTTCGACAGAGATTCCGAGACTTCGCCCGGAATGACAAAACAAATAAACGCAGCTTGAGTTTCTAAGAATTAAAAAAGTACCACGTCTCTAATAGCGTGGATATTTATTATGATATGTCTATAATATAAATTGAAAATCTAATTAAGCAAACAATTTTTATGAAAAGAGCTTTTTTCTTTAAGAAATTTTCTTGACTAAACAAAAAGGCGACATTATAGTAACTCTGTTTTTAAGAAAAAGCTTTATTGCTCTTTGTTCAATTTATCTATAATGGCCCTCGTAAAAAAGAGGATAAAAGGGAATCCTGTGAAAATCAGGGACGGTCCCGCCGCTGTAAGGGTTGACGAACGCTTTATTTTTTACCACTGTTGTTTTTTAAGACGGGAAGGTAAGGCACAGTAGGACGAAACCCAAGTCAGAAGACCTGCCATTGTAGTTTTTATGAAACATTGCGTGAGAACAATGTTGAGTAATTATATATTTTTAGGACTAAGAAACAGGGTGCGATCCTAATCGATTTATTTCGGTTAGGATTTTTTATTTTTAGGCGATAATCGGGTTTCGTCTAAAAATACTCCGAGCTTAAAAGCGAGGAGAAAAAACGTTAATTCATGAAAACCTCTGAAGTTTGTAAATGGTAAAAGGAGAAAAAATGAAGAATTTATTAAAAATTCTTTTTGTTGGTATTTTTATTTTAATAGGAAGCTTATCTTCCGCAGTTGAAGTCCCA
>JAKQLT010000190.1 GCA_029567025.1 Candidatus Omnitrophota bacterium
TGTTTCCGGTAACCACATCCCTTCCGGTTTTCTTTTAAATCGATGTTCAAAATCTTTCATGCCCCAAATAACCTGCGTTTCTTTATCACGCTCATTAGAAAGTGGCATAATCATATGATTATACGCTTGCGCTAATGCAGAACCATGCCCAGAAAAATTTTCCTGACTTTTTTTATCAGAATCCAAAATCGCCTTATAAACTTCAGGTTCATGACGATGCATCCAAGACAAAAGCGTTGGTCCAAAATTAAAACTCATCCTCGTATAATTATTAACGATATCCATAATTTTTGATTCATTATCAAGGATGCGGCTCGCGCTATTAGGCGCATAACATTCATCGGTGATGCGCTCATTCCAATCATGATACGGATAAGCGGATTCCTGAAGCTCTACTTCTTCCAGCCAGGGATTTTCTCGAGGAGGTTGATAAAAATGACTGTGGATACAAATATATCGATTCATAGCTATAGACGTTAACCGTAAACGAATCGCACAGATTCGTTAAAAATAAAATTAAAAGTTACACTCTTATCTTAATAAAAGTTTAATAAAAATCTAATAGAATTTTAGATTTTGATAGGCAAGATAAAAAGAAAAATATCTTCTTCAAACAAATTAATGATGTGCGCCGTCTTCATGTTGCAAAAAGATAACACCTAAAGGCGGCAATGTTAACGACAAAGAATGATGCCGTCCGTTATAATGCGTACGATCGGCATTAACGCCGCCGAGATTGCCAACGCCAGATCCCCCATAAATAATAGAATCGCTATTTAACAATTCTTTCCAATAACCGCCACGAGGAACACCCACGCGGTAATTATAACGCACTACCGGCGTAAAATTACACACGACTAAAATATCTTTGCGGCTGTCGCGTCCTTTACGCATAAATGTTAACACGCTTCCCTCCCAATCATTACAATCAATCCATTCAAACGTTTCCCAAGTAAAATCTTTTTCATACAAGGCGGGATGTGTCCGATAAAAATGATTCAGATCCTTAATCCATTTTAATAAATTTTGATGCGGCTGATACTGCAATAAATGCCACTCAATACTATAATCATGATTCCATTCGGCCCATTGACCAAATTCTCCGCCCATAAACATCAATTTTTTTCCCGGATGGCCAAAAATATAACCGAATAACAATCGGGCATTCGCGAATTTCTGCCAATCATCGCCGGGCATTTTCCCCATTAAAGCGCCTTTGCCATGAACCACTTCATCATGGGATAACGGTAAAACGAAATTTTCATGAAACGCGTAAAGCAAACTAAACGTCAAATCATTATGATGATATTTACGATGAATCGGATCTTTAGAAAAATATTTTAACGTATCATGCATCCAACCCATATTCCATTTCATGCCAAAACCCAAACCGCCCGCATAAACAGGACGAGAAACGCCCGCCCAAGCCGTTGATTCCTCAGCAATAGTTTGAACATCCGGATAATTCTCATAAACCATTTCATTAAATCGTTTAATAAAAGCAATCGCTTCGCTATTTTCACGGCCACCATATTCATTCGGAATCCATTCGCCTTCTTTTCTGGAATAATCCAAATAAAGCATAGAAGCCACACCGTCAACCCGTAACCCATCCGCATGATATTTATCTAACCAAAAAAGCGCGCTACTAATTAAAAAATTCTTCACTTCATTGCGCCCATAATTAAAAATATGGCTTTTCCAATCCGGATGAAAACCTTTTCGGCTATCAGCATGCTCATAAAGAGACGTGCCATCAAAAAATCCAAGCCCATGACCATCCGTCGGAAAATGAGACGGAACCCAATCCAAAATAACGCCAATGCCCGCTTGATGAAGTCTGTCTATTAAATACATTAATTCCTGCGGATTACCATAAAGACTCGCAGGAGAAAAATATCCGTCGACCTGATAACCCCAAGAACCCGTAAATGGATGCGCCATAACCGGCATAAATTCGACATGCGTATAGCCGACATATTGCACATATTCAACAAGAGAATCCGCCAACTCACCATAACTTAACGAGCGATTACCTTCTTCTACTTTTCTTTTCCAAGACCCTAAATGAACTTCATAAATAGAATGCGGCGCGTGTAAATCATTTTTGGCCTTACGCGTTCTCATCCATTCCTGATCGTGCCATTCATATCCCAAATCCCAAATAATCGATGAACTCTTAGGCGGAGCCTCACAATGAAAGCCGATAGGATCTTTTTTCTCAGCGGCATAGCCATGAAATTTTGATTTAATAGCAAATTTATAAAGGAAATTGTGCCCTATGTGAGGAATAAAACCATCCCAAATTCCTGTGCCATCTTGACGAAGATACAAAGGATTGACATCCCAGCGCCATCCATTAAAATCACCTATAACAGAAACGCGTTCAGCATTCGGCGCCCATACTGCAAAATAAACGCCCCAAACGCCGTCCACCTCAACCACATGCGCGCCTAATTTCTCATAAATACGAAAATGATTGCCCTGTTTAAAAAGATAAATATCCTGCTCTGTTAGAAAATGCTCATGTCCGTAGCCCATAGAAATTTATCTCCTTTTTAAAAAATACAAAATTTTAAGAACCCTATTATTACAATAAAACAGGAAATAATGCAATAATTATTTTTATGTAACTTATTTAAGATAAAGGATTTAGGATTTGGAAAAATATAATATTAAGATTTGATGGCTTCTTGCTTACTATCAGAGAATCCTAAAAAGTTATTAAAATTCGAAACAGGCGTGATATTAATGATAACGGGAACCAAACCCTTGATATCATTAGGATTCATATTTTCAAAATTTTGACCCGAAAAGACGCGCCCCGCACCTTCAACTTTCAAGTCTAATCTGTTAGAATTAAAATCAATCCCGCCGACATTTTGAGAAGACTTATCCGCTGTAAGAGCTTTGTCTTTCCCAAATCTTTTTATTACCTTCTCCATATTAAGCGGATCAATATTATAAATAATAAGATTATCTCTTATATCTATTTCATATTTATCAGGATGTAAATATTCATTCGGAATAATGAAATTCTCACATCGATAATATCCGCCATTACTAGGTCTTACATCTGCCATATCTCCTGTTATCTCATTAACTTTCTTTATAAACTCATCAACTGCTCTTTGAATAGAATCATTCCCGTTCTTTCTATCTTCTAAAGAAATGCTCCATTTCATAACATCCTCTAATACTTCTCCTTCTATATATGGCGATAATAAACCATAACCGCCTGTTTCTATTTTAACCAACTCTGGAACAACTAATTTAATAGGGCCTTTATATTCTATCTCTAATCTCCGAGCAAGTACGTTAATAGCTTTATACATATTCACGACATCT
>JAKQLT010000195.1 GCA_029567025.1 Candidatus Omnitrophota bacterium
CAATATCAAAATAAGCTTCTCTGATGTTTTGTGGATTTGTGATCTGATCAAAAAAAAAGATTGTCATTGTGAGGGAAAGGTAATTAATATTCGCGGCACAATTTTGTTATAACGGATGCCAAACGGCCCGTTATTATTTTAAAAGAATTGACGTTAGAGTCAAAAGATTACGTCATTCATATTCAGCCCATACCCGAGGATTTTAAGAGAATATGAATTAGTAATTGCAGGTATTTATTTTTTGTCAAATTGTGCCGCGAATATTTATAAGACATTTTCATTGTAATGGTTCATTGCGTTTTATCAATGAATTTTTTTAACTTTAGAATTTTGCTAATGTATTTAAAAAAGAACAAAGGGCTGATTAGAAAATATCTTCTATTGACAAGTAAAAAGCTCTTCAGTAGAATTGAGTTCTTTCAAAAATGATTTGCGCTCTTTGGAACAGATTATTTCAGAAAAGATTTTTGATATTTTATGCCCTTCGCTTATGCGAAGCTTGCATAATTTTTATTGGAAAGATTTTTGATATTTTATGCCCTTCGCTTATGCGAAGCTTGCATAATTTTTATTGAAAAGATTTTTGATATTTTATGCCCTTCGCTTATGCGAAGTCGGCATATTTTTCTGGAAAAGATTTAGTGGTAATATGCCGAGATAGCTCAGTTGGTAGAGCAGAGGCCTGAAAAGCCTTGTGTCCCCAGTTCAATTCTGGGTCTCGGCATTTTTTATTTTTTCCACGTTGTTGGAATAAAAAGGGCAAGAATAGCGTATAATTCCAGACGACCTGCCAGCATTAAAAAAGCTAATAACCATTTTCCCGGCACGGACATCCAGCCATAATTTGTCATAGGCCCGACTTTGCCTAATCCTGGTCCCACGCTACTTAAAGCCGATATGCTTGCCGAAGATGCTGTTACCAGATCGCAAGAATCTGAAATGGTTAAGAAAAGCGTCCCAAACGCAAAAAGCATCATATATAGAATAAAGTAAGTTAGAATGGATTTGATGATTTTTTCAGAAAGCGCTTCAGAATTAAACCGCACAGGTAAAACCGCGTGTGTAAAAATCGATTGAATAAGTGATTTATAAGCCGTTTTAAAGATGAGAAGAACGCGGACAACTTTTAGTCCTCCCGATGTTGATCCCGCGCAACCACCGATAAACATTAATAAAATTAAAATAAAACGTAAGGCATTGGGCCATACATCAAAATCGGTTGAAGCAAATCCTGTGGCGGTCATAATAGAAACGATTTGAAAGACACTGTCGCGAAAATAAGACAAACAGAGTCCGGAATTCTTTAATAAAAGCATAAATATCGGAGTAAGGTATAAAATGATACAACCATATAATTTAAATTCTTCGTTTTTTAAGGCGATTTTCCATTTGCCTTTTTTCTTCAATAAATAACCGTAAAGTGCGAAATTGACTCCACCTAAAAACATAGTCAAAATAATTACCCATTGGATATAGGCATTATAGGCGCCGATACTTGCGTTTTTTGTCGAAAAGCCTCCCGTGGCAATCGCGCCAAAACTGTGACACAGCGCGTCAAAAAGAGGCATTTTTCCAAGCATCAGTAAAATTGTTGAGAATAATGTTAAGAAAAGATAAATTCTCCAAAGCGTTTTGGCTGTTGATTTTATTTGTGTTTCGGGATTTTCAATGTCTAAACCAGAGGTTTCTGCTTTATAGAGCTGGGAAGATGTTGCTCCTAAACTGGGAAGAATAGCGATAAAAAGAACTATAATTCCCATGCCGCCTAACCAATGCGTTAAACTGCGCCAAAAAAGAATTCCACGCGGAAGAGATTCTACATCAGAAAAAATACTCGCACCAGTTGTGGTAAATCCGCTTGTAATTTCAAAAAACGCGTCGGTAAAGGAAGGAACAACACGGCTTAAGAAAAGAGGCAATGCGCCCCAAAGAGAGAGAATAATCCACGATAGTCCCACAATCGCCAGATCGGAAGAGCGTCG
>JAKQLT010000202.1 GCA_029567025.1 Candidatus Omnitrophota bacterium
AAATATATTGTTGATCATTTAAAAGATCGTGAACTTGATAAGGTTTATGCTTATCTAATCCCAATTCATCAGCAGGAATTCTGAGCCAACCGGACTGCGTATGATACGGGTCTAAATTAACAACCACCAAGACAATATTTGAATAATCCGCGGTAGCTTTGTAATAGGCTAAAAGCTGGTCATTATCGATAGAACAAAAACGGATATTTCTTGTCATCTGAAGCGCCGGATTTTCTTTTCTCATTTTATTCAATCGGGCTAAAACCTCTTTAATATTTCCCTCTTTATTCCAATCCCATTTTTTGATCTCATATTTTTCAGAATCCGAATATTCCTCTTTTCCAGGCAAAGGTTGCGCCACGCATAATTCATACGCTGGCCCATAAATCCCAAAATTCGACGACAAGGTCGCGGCCAACACAGCGCGATAAATAAATGCGGGCCGTCCGCCTTGCTGTAAATGTCCGGCTAAAATATCCGGCGTATTCGGCCAAAAATTCGGACGAAAATATTCGGCGACTTCACTTTGCGTTAATTCGGTCAAATAATCCATAAATTCATGTTTCGTATTACGCCATGTAAAATACGTGTAGGATTGCGTAAAACCGCCTTTCGCCAAACGATACATCACATACGGACGTGTGAAGGCCTCCGCTAAAAAAACCGTATCAGGAAATTCTTTTTTAACCTCACGAATAAGCCAATCCCAAAAAACAAATGGTTTGGTGTGCGGATTATCAACTCGAAAAATACGAACACCCTGCTTCGTCCAAAAAAGAAAAATACTTTTTAATTCTTCCCAAAGATTTTTAGCGTCTTCTGTATCAAAATTTAACGGCAAGACATCCTCATATTTTTTCGGCGGATTTTCCGCGTATTGAATACTTCCGTCGGGACGCCACTTAAACCAACTCGGATGTTCTTTCACATACGGATGATCCGGCGAACATTGAAAAGCAATATCCAAAGCAACGGACAATTGATATTCTTTTGCCTTTTTTAAAAAATGTTGAAAATCTTCCATTGTCCCTAATTGCGGATGAATGGCCTTATGGCCGCCTTGGGATGATCCAATCGCCCAGGGAGAACCAGGGTCATCGGCTTCACATTTCGTCGCATTATTTTTTCCTTTACGATGGGTTGTTCCAATCGGATGAATCGGCGGCAGATAAATAACATTAAATCCCATACGAGCGATTTCCGGGAACAACCGTTCACAATCTTTAAAAGTACCATGTTTTCCCGCAACCGAACTCCACGATCGAGGGAAAAATTCATACCAACTGCTCAATAAAGAAATCTTAGGATCAACAACAACGTTTAAAGCAGGTTCCCGCATAGAACTTTTTTCCTCATTAAGATACGTGTCCATTAACGTAAATAGTTCTGGGCTTAAGGCTAAAGAAATTGCGGCATCCAATGATGTGGGTTTTATTAACTGTTTCGCCCATTTCTTGAGCTGTTGCGCCTGCGCCTCACTACAGCGTTTGGCTGTTTCTTCAATAATCTGAGCCCCTATCTGCAAGTCAACTGCAATATTTTGTTTTGCATCGATCCTTTTTTGTAAATCATGCGTCCAGGTGCGAAACTCATGAATATACCCTTTAACGGTATAAATATAATTTTTTTCTTCTTCAATAGCGAAAGACCCTATCCATTGATCATTGCCTAAAAATGTCATGCGGACTTCCTTCCAATTCTTCTCGCTATCTGTCCGATACAATAAAGACGCGCAAACTTCATCATGTCCGTCGGCAAAAATACACGCGCGCACAACCACCTTTTCGCCTACAACGCGCTTAATAGGAAAAATGCCGCCATCAATACACGGAGAAATTTTATCAATAACAATACGTTGTCTATAAAAAGAATTTTTTTCTGACATAAAAATAAAACCTTTCTGATTATGGTATTGTTTCATATTATCATACACCGAGAGTAGTGACAAACAAAAAGACGAGAAGAAATTTCCATAAAATATTGTAACTTAAAAACAGTTTCGCATTAAAACAAAACTTATTTTTTTCTGTCTTTATTTTTTCATTTTTTGTCTTATAATACACCATTATGAAATTACTTCTTCTCACAAACGAATATCCTCCCTATATTTACGGCGGGGCTGGCGTCCATGTCGATAATATCAGCCAAGAACTTTCCCGATTATGCGAGGTGGAAGTGCGCTGTTTCGGCGATCAAAAAATAGAAAAACCGCGATTAACAGTAAAAGGATACGAAAATCCTATTTCTCATTATTCGCTTCCGAAATGTCAGCATCGTGTTTTTGACGCGCTCGAGCGCTCGATTCATTTTAACACCGATAGAATTAACGCAGATTTAGTTCATGTCCATACGTGGTATACCCATTGGGGCGGCATTTTAGCTAAAATCAATTACGGTATTCCGCTCGTTGTCACGGTCCATTCATTAGAACCTTTACGTCCATGGAAACGTGAACAGCTCGGGGCTGGATATGATTTTAGCACGTGGGTTGAAAAAACCGCGCTTGAAATGGCAGATGCCGTCATCGCGGTATCGCAAGAAACGAAAGAAGATATTTTACGTATTTTTCGTTTATCCGAAAAAAAAGTCCACGTTATTCCTAATGGCATTGATCCTGATATTTATAAACCAACCAACAATCCGGACATTATTCGACGTTTTAATATCAACCCCGAAAAACCTTTTGTCCTTTTTATGGGACGCATCACGCGCCAAAAAGGATTGGTCCATTTAGTAGACGCGATACCTTTTTTGGATAAAAATTTACAAGTTGTTTTATGCGCTGGCGCGCCCGATACAAAAGAAATCGCTCAAGAAATCGCCGCGCATATTAAAAAAGCTAAAAAATCTCATCCTTCTATTATCTGGATCAAAGGTATGCTTTCTGACAAAGAAAAAGTCGCTCTTTATTCACACGCCACAGTGTTTTGCTGTCCATCCGTTTATGAACCTTTTGGGATTATTAATATTGAAGCTATGGCTTGCCAAACGCCGGTGGTGGCATCTTGTGTGGGAGGAATCAAAGAAGTGGTCAAGCATCATGAAACAGGCTTTCTTATTCCTGTTAAAATAAAAAATGCGCAATCGTTATTTGCGCCGGAACATCCCAAACATTTTTCGCAAAATCTCGCACGAAAAATCAATGAACTGATAACCAATGAACCCTTAAGAAAACGGATGGGAAAAGCCGGACGCCGCCGCGTGCTTCAGCAATTCACCTGGAAAACCATCGCCGAAAAAACATTTAAACTCTACCAAAAACTGCTGAAATAAAACGAGAACTCATCAAATCTTTACAACTTTGGCCAAACCCTAAGGGCAACTCCGACTCAAATCTGCGCGCATCCAGTATAATTTCCACACGTTGCTACTTTTAACGTATGTCAATTTACATGCTTTATCTAAATACTCACTGCCGTCGAAAAATCTATTGCGTTTATGGCAGATTACGTAGCTTTTCTTTAATAATCTGCAACGGCAATTTCTCATGGCCGAAGCGATCCAGCTTCAAAAGAATATGAAACATGATTTTGTCTTGAGGCATGAAGAGGATTCCAACCTTCTATTTCTTGAGATATTAAAAAGATTTAAAATATACCCGAAATCCAATTCAACTAATTTTTGTTAATTCTACGAACATATTCTGATTTTGTTTTTTCATAAATACTGCGGAGCGCTCTTTTTCTACGACAAGCTCTGGCCATTCTCGAATAATCATCAAGGATTAACTGCAAAGCAAACAACAATTCTCTTGTCGCGATATTTCTTTTGTTCTTAAAATCACATCTGCGTTGCGTCGTTTCGCGACAAACAAAATCCCATTCTCTAGTTAAAATCATATGCTTTCTACCTATTAAATTTTCTGAAATATTCATCAATTTCTAATCTCAATTCTATCCCAACCTTCTCGAAACAATCTAATAAATCACTGTAAGATCCTTTTCCTCCCAAGAAATCCCAGAACTCCTCAGCAACTTTCAATTCATTGTTTAAATCTAACATCCCACGCATCGTCCAGCGCATATACGGTTTTGGATCATAAGGATTATATGGTATCGCAACAATGGTATTAATTTTCGCTTTTGGTTCAGAATACAAAATGGCAGCTGTCCATTCTAATAATGTTCTTTTAAAACCCTTAAATTCTCCCACATTTGGTTTTGCGCTCTTAAGATCAAAAAGAAAGAATTCACCTTCCTTATTTCTAAGGAAAATATCAACTTTAGTAAGTTTTACCTTTCTTACTTTCCCTTTTTGACAAACTTTTCTTATTATTTCAATTTCTCTTGGCTTATTTGGCGTAGCCTCAGCGGTCATCAAACTGTCCATTATCTTTTGAATCTCAAATTGGGCGCCTTCAGAAATTGAATCCCCAGCTATTGCTTGCGCCTTTGCTATCTGATATTTATTCTTAACTAAAACAAGCGCGACAGGCTCAAAAATACTAGTTCCAAAATTAGTATTTAACGAATGAATAAAAGAAAACAACGCCAACCTATCCTTTCCTAAAAGTCTTGTATGAAACGGCATAGCGGCTGGCTCAGGATTATAATTCTGAAACTTATTCCTAAGACTCTTCTTTAATACGTCTTGTATTTCTGTCTTTTGATTGAAGGATAGCGACATTATTCATCTCCCTTTTCTTTTAAATGAAAAATTATTTCTGAATATGCGCCTTTTTCTTTTTCTGTTCTGTTTAAAACCGGACGTTTGAATTGATTAATAATCTTCATGCCGGCCTTTTTAGCAATATCAGGATATAAATTATATTTATCATTAGCGACGAGAAGAATATTATATCCTTTAATTAGATATTTTTTGCAATTATTTAGAACACTGGCAATTCCATCTACATAAGACAAACGCGCTTCTCTGCCAGAGCCTTTACATAAAGGCCCAATTTCTAATTCATCTTTTCTTTGAAACCCAAAAAGATCATACGCATAAGCATGTTGCTCATGATAGTCAATAAGACCAACGTACGGCGGGCTTGAAAAAATCCCTGAAACTTTTTTATTTCTTACCTGTTTAGCAAAACATGGTTTATATTTCTCTAAGGCTTGAACAACGTCAATTGTCCTTGAATCCCCGGTTAAACAAATTTGACTGGTTTCCGTTTTTAAATTATTAAATTCATTTAATCGGACGATTGTATCTTGACTATAACGCTGCCACCAATTTAATATTGAAAAAAGCGGCTTACAAATTTTGCCATGTTTTACACAATAATATGTCGTTGTTACAGGTTCTATTAAAGTGGCCAGATCTGAATGTGTTGTTGCTCGACAAGACCGTATCGTTCTACTTAAAATAACATTTATGACATTTCTAATTTTAATATCAGATATCTTCCGGGTAAGGTTAAACACAAAATCAATTTCTGATCGAACATGCTGCAAATACCATTTATCCAAAAAGTCTTCATTCTTCTTCTGAAATAATTTAATATCATATTCCGAAATGAGTCTTTTATAGATCGGCAAGAATTCCTTCTCTTTTTCTTTTCCATATTGTTCTTCATTAATTTTTCCATTCTCTAATTTATATTTATATTCAGGAGAAGGAAAATATTTGTTATTAAAAAC
>JAKQLT010000223.1 GCA_029567025.1 Candidatus Omnitrophota bacterium
AAAAGGATTATTACAAGAAGGAGATGCTCAATTTCATTATGGCATGGGGCCGCGTCAAATAATGGCTTTTCGTATGGCTTTAGAAAAGATAGCGAGAAATCAGAATGTTGATCCTCAGAAAATAATTTCTCAACAAAGAATGATTATCAATACTAACGGGGCTATTCATGACGATATGATAAAAGATTTTATCACTAATGATTTTTATGGATTTAATCCGAAAAATATTTTCTTTATTAAACAGCCTATTTTAAAAGGATATACGATTAAAGATGGAAAAGTTGTTTTGGCGGAAAATAGCCCTGCTATGCCTTATGGTCATGGATATAATTTGATGCAATTAGGAGCTTCTCAACAAGCGCAACAAGTCATCAATAAAGAAGTCGTCAATGTGACAGAAAGTGTTCTCAATCTTTTTCCTCAAGATGTGATTATTACGTCGCATCGGGTGAATGATTTGACAAAATTTCTTGTGGATGAAGTGATTGATATTGAGAAATTTGCGTTACGATTATCATTATTAGACAAAGGATATAATGTGGTTGGTGAACTTGTGGAAAATCCTAATAAACAAAAAGGTGGGAATGCGGTTAAAAGCGCAACAACAGGCAAGAATTTTCTCTTAGAGACGCTCAATTTTAAAGGAGATCCGCAATTAACTGCGATGGTCGAAGCCGCCGCGGAGAAAAGCGCGCCGTATAATGCGTTTCGATTAACTTATGAAGGATTAAAAAATATTTTAAGTAAGACGCTTCCTTATAATTTACGGTTTAAAGAAGGATATTTTTATTTGGAATCGGTAACCGGAGATATCATGCAACGTCCGGATGTCAATGCCGCGTTTTTTAAGAAAGAAGGAACCTCGATTCATGATTTTAAGGAAGAAAAGAATGTGGAGGATGCTGTCAAATTTTTGAGAGAACAGGATAAGGAAATTCGTTCGGCTTTAGGCATTGTTGAGAAAATATTACCTAAAGTTGGACCACATACGGTAGGCAAAGGACGTTTAGTGCAATTTGGAACAAGTGGAGATCGTGGGCAATTTGATGTTGATTTTACCCGTGAACATAAGATGCGTATTTTCCAGGGTATCGCGAATTATCATTTAAAAAGTGGCATTAAAGGAGCTATGCTAATTGGCTATGACCCTCGTCAAGATAATCGTCAGGCTGTTGAGGATGCGGCTGCTATTTTTGCGGCTAATGGGATTAAAGTTAAAATTATTATAGCGGAACCAACGCCTGTCCCTGTGTTGGCGTATTTCGCCTCGAGTAATAAAGATATTGAAGGCGTGAC
>JAKQLT010000005.1 GCA_029567025.1 Candidatus Omnitrophota bacterium
CGCCTGTATGCTGCGTTGCGCTTCGGCTTTTTGTCACTGCGACCTACGTCAAAGTAGGCCTCATTCCAAAAGCCTCGCGCGCCTTGCCTCCAGAACCTTTTACAACGTTATTAAAAATAGGGCGAGGAATTCATGAAAAAAAACAAAGGATTTATTCTAAAAAATAGAACCGTCACCTTTTTTCTTCTTTACAGCAACATAAAAAATAGGGCGTTGACCCTGCTAGGAAAGGAAAATGGCAAATATTCTCATTGTTGATGAAAATCAAGGGATAAGAAAACTCATTAAGGAAATGTTTTTAAATAAAATAAATCTGTCCTCTTTCATCCCGATGCGACATATTTAATAATGGAAATAAAAGTACCGGCGGTTTTGTTGATGATTTAGGCCTTGTAGAGGAAAAGAACAATAGGAGGTGTACTAAGTGAAAAGAATATTATACTGTTTTCTTATTGCCTGTTTTTTATTTTCTGCCGGCTGCGGCGGATATTCTTACTGTATTCCAGAGATCGCAAATATAAAAAATCCTTATTTTGATACTTCGTTAATTTTAGAAAATGTGTCATTCGATATTACAATAAAAAATACTTACGATAAAAATATTGAAGTCCTGTGGAATAAAACTTTTTACATCGATCCATCAGGCGGAACAAATGGTTTATTCTCTTTTGGAAAAGAATATTACTACGAAGACAAAGATTTCCAGTATCCGGAGACAATAATTTTCCCGGGACAATCAATAAAAAGGAATTTATATCCGATTTCCAATCGTTACTTCAAAAGATCGGGGTGGGCGTGGAATTCTATCGGCTTGGGAGTAAATGGAGTTTTTCTCACAATTCTTGTTGACGGCAAAGAAGTAACTGAAAAACTTATCATAGAATTGGCTTATAAAAAACATTCTACTGGAAAGCCGGGGACATCTTACTAGTTTTTTTAAAAATATAGTAAGATCAGTTGGATGAGCAACAGCACCACCAAAAAATACTGGATACCCCCGGCATACACCGGGTTTGAGGCCGGAGTTTATCCCGCGTATGCGGGACCGGTATGACAAATCTTTTGTCACGACGGAACGTCTTGCTAACATAAGGAGTCATCATTATGCGTATCCTAAAAAAAGTCGCGATTGGTCTTCTTATTTTTCTGGTTGTTCTGGGAATTGCCGGATTTTTTATCGCGCCGCCGCTGATGAAGCCGTACATCATGAAGAAGATGTCCGAGGCGCTGCACCGC
>JAKQLT010000017.1 GCA_029567025.1 Candidatus Omnitrophota bacterium
TAGGGCGCGCGATTGTTCGCAAGCCCCAGGCCTTTTTATTTGATGAGCCTTTAAGCAATATCGATGCGAAGATGCGCGTTTTAATGCGGGCGGAAATTCATAAATTGCGAGCGCGTTTACAAGCGACGTTTATCTATGTGACGCATGATCAAGTTGAGGCGATGACCTTAGGTGATCGTATCGCTGTGATGAAAGATGGGAAAATTCAGCAATGCGCGGATCCGATGACGATTTATGATAAACCTGCGAATAAGTTCGTGGCGAGTTTTATCGGTTCACCGCCTATTAATTTGATGCAAGGGCGTATTATCAAAAAGGAACGTAAGATATTTTTTGACGAAGGGAAATTTCAGGTTAAGATCGTAGAAGAGATGCATCAACAGATTACGCCTTATATCGGTAAAGATGTTTTTATGGGAATTCGCGCCGAAGATGTTCACGATAAATTGTTCGTTACAGAAGCTTCTTTAGAAACGACTGTACGCGCGGCATGTGAAGTTGTTGAACCATTGGGATCAGAAATTTACCTTCATTTTAATTCCGGTAAGCATTCTTTCATCTCTCGTGTGGGCGCTCATCATAAACCGGATGTTAATAAAGACATGGATCTTGTCTTTGACATGAGCAAGGTGCATTTCTTTGATAAAGAAACTGAAAATACCATCATTTAAATCGCGTTTTATCCTCATAGCCACGCTTTTCTTGCCGTTGGTCCTATTCTTTGTTTTTGCTACTTTTTTTTATCCTCCTTTTTTTATTTTTTTAAGTGTGGGATTGTTCATTATTATTGTTTATTTGATTCCCTTGCAAAATAGGCTTGTATTAAGAAAAGCGGAAGTTGACCTTTTGTCTCAAGATTTTCTTGAAAGGATTAATATGACAGTGCTGGAGACACAGAAGGAACAGGCGGCTATTTCATCTTTTCGAGAAAAAATTGTAAATTTTTCTGAATTGAAAGGATTAACGGAACGTTTAGGAATATGCCTATCTTTAGAGGAAACTTCAAAGGTATTATCATCAGAAGTTAATAAACTTTTTGGCGGTCCAGAAACTGTTATTATTCTTTATGTCCTTGAAGGCAGGACGGGAGATTTGGGAATTATCGCTTCTTATAAAGAAAAATTAGAATTTAATATTAAACAGAAAAAAGGGGATATTTTTGACCGCTGGGTTGTTAAGACGTTGCAACCTTTGTTGATTGAGGATGTAAAAATTGATTATCGTTTTGATGCCGATAAAATTTTAGAAGAAGATACGCGGGCCATTCGTTCTTTGATTAGCGTTCCTTTATTAGTCGGGCATAGACCGATTGGCGTTTTACGTGTTGATTCATCGCAAGTCAATACTTTTACAACAGAAGATTTGAGATTTTTAAATGCGATTGGAGATATCGGTGCTATTGCTATGGAAAACGCGCAATTGTATGAACGTATCGAACAATTAGCGATTCGGGATGGGCTTACGAATTTGTATTTACGGCGTTATTTAAATGAACGTTTGCCTGAAGAAGTCAGCCGTCATTTGCGTTCTAAAAGTGAAATGTCTTTTTTGATGATCGATTTGGATTTTTTCAAAGAGTATAACGATAAATACGGGCATATGGCCGGAGATATTGTTTTAAAGATGGTTAGTATTGTTTTGATGGAATGTTTTGACCAACCAGGCAATTTAGTCTTTCGTTACGGCGGTGAAGAATTTGGTGTTTTATTGTCAGATTGTACTAAAAAGAAGGCCTTGGAATTGGCTGAAGATTTTCGTAAAAGGATAGAGAATCAAAGCATCCTTTTGCGACGACAAAAGACTAATGTTACTGTTTCTGTTGGGGTTGCATCGTTTCCTAAAGACGCGCAAGAAAAAGAGGAATTAATTTATAAAGCGGACCGGGCTCTTTATCAGGCTAAACGGTCGGGGCGCAATCGTGTTTGTATCGCGTAACTTTCTATTAGAGGGGTATAATGTTTTATTTCTTTAATATTTTTGTTATTAGTCTTTATGTGGGCTTTGTTTTTTATTGTGCCAAGAAATATGCGGCTCATTTTGAAAAAAAGCTGGAAACACAGTTATCTGATCGTCAAAATATCCTTAAAAAGGCGCAAGAAGAAAAAGATTTGCATTATCAGGAAAAAATACGTTTTGAACAAGAGGCGATACAGATTTTTATGCTTTATGATATTACTCGTGAAATTACTAAAAGCGTTAATGAAAAAGAGGCCTTTGATATTTTTAGAAAAAAATTGGAAGGCCATGTGCGTTTTAAGACGTGTCGATTTTTAAAATCTCACGTGGACGACATTAAACAATTAAAACCCTCGGAAGATTCTTATGTGTTTGCTCTTCAGGAAAAGAAAAAATTATTAGGGTATTTAGTGTTAGAAGGCGTAAGCGATCCGGATAAAGAAAAGGTTATGATTTTAGGCAATCAATTTGCGCTTGTTTTAAGAAGAGTATTGCTGTATGAAGAGATTGAGCGGGTCGCGATCACTGATAGTCTGACTGAAATTCATACGCGCCGTTATGTTATAGAACGATTTCAAGAGGAAATGAAGCGTTCTCAAGCGCGACATATGAAATTATCATTTTTGATGATCGATGTGGATCTTTTTAAAGAGATTAATGATACTCATGGCCATTTGACCGGCGATCAAGTGTTGCGTGAAATAGGAAAAATTATTAAAGAGAACACGCGTGAAATCGATATTCCGGCGCGTTATGGCGGAGAAGAATTTTGTATTGTCTTGCCGGATACGGATTATTTAGGCGCGCAGTATGTGGCTGAGCGTATTCGAAAAGCGGTCCAAGAAAAAATGATGAAGATTTATGATACAACCATTAATGTGACGATTAGTGTTGGGGTTTCGAATTATCCGAAAGATAGTGAGAAAATGAATGACTTGATTGATAAGGCAGACTTCGCGTTATATCGGGCTAAAAAATATGGCCGTAATCGTGTTTTGTGTTTTGCGGAACTTTCCGTTGACAAAGAATAATTTCTTTAATTTTAATTAATTTGTTGGTTGTTGCGGTGGTTTTAAAATTTGCGTTGAAGCATTTTCTTTTATCGTGTAGAATACCCTCCAACTTTAATGGCACGAAACAATCCTTAGAATATAAATATATATAACAATTATGAATAAATATGTTGTAAGTATAGATTTTGGCGGAACTATTATTAAATTAGGGCTTATTAATCCTTCCGGGAAAATAATTTTAAGGTCTCAAATTTTTACAAAAAATTTTTATGCGGATAAACAAAAACTGATTAATACGTTGATAGGCCAGATTTTTAATCTTTTGGAAGAAAAGAAAATAATCAAGAAACAGGTTTCTGGGATTGGCATAGGACTGCCAGGATTGATTGACCCTCAAAAAGGAAAGGTTTGTTTTTTACCGAATGTTCCTGGCTGGCGCAATATTTTTTTAAAGAAGATTATTGAAGAAAAGACAACCATACGTACTTTTATTGATAATGATGTTAATATGATGGCTTTAGGCGAATGGAAATATGGTGCAGGAAAGGGCTATCAAAATCTTATTTGTATGACGTTGGGAACAGGTGTTGGCGGAGGACTTATTTTAAACAATAAGTTATATCGTGGGGAAGGTTTTGCCGCGGGCGAAATCGGACACATTCCTCTTAATGAACACGGCCCGGGTTGTAATTGTGGAGGACAGGCGTGTTTTGAACGTTACGTGGGAAATAAAATTTTACAGGAAAAAGCCGCAAGGATTTTTAAGAATAAAAAAATTACATTGGAAGAGGTTTTTGAATTAGCGAAAAAAGATAATACGCGTGCGATCGCCTTTTGGGAAGAGACAGGTGCGCATATTGGACGAGCTTTAATCGGAGTGGTGAATCTTTTAAATCCGCGGCTTATTGTGATAGGCGGTGGTATTTCAAGAAGTTATTGTTTTATGGCTTCGACTATTAGCAATATTATTAAAGAAAATTGTATGAAAACACAAGGCGCGATGATTAAGGTTGTGAGAGCTCAATTAGGCAATGATGCGGCTTTACTTGGCGCTTTTGTTTTAGTCAATGAAAGTATTTGATGGCAAAAAATTTCTTAAATTCTAATAAACATTCCAGTCGCTTTATTTTTCTTTTTCTATTTGTCCTGATTTTTGTTATCGGACAACATTTATCTTTTGCCCAGGATAAAGAATCGGTCGAGTTGAATGTGGATACGGTTGAATATTCCGTCGATGGCCAAAGCGTGTATGCTAAAGGCAATGTGATTATTATTTATAAAGGCGCGACGCTTAAATGTGAAGAAGCAGAATTTTATCGTGGAACAAAACACGTTCGCGCCAAAGGGCATGTGCGGCTTGTTTCTGTTCAAGGGGAATTATCGGGTGAAAATTTAGATTTTAATCTTGAGACCATGACGGGAACTCTTGAAAATGGAAGAGTTAAGGCCTATCCGTATTATGGCGTTGGAGAAAAAATTTCCCAAGTTAGTCGAGATAAGGTTATTATTTATAATGGTTATTTTACGACCTCTGATTACGATAATCCGGGTTATCGTTTAAAATCCAATAAAATTGAGATTTATCCGCGTGATAAACTTATAGCGCGTAATGTCCGCGTGCTGTTTGGTAAAGCGCCTGTAATGTATTTTTCTCGCTACACACAAAATCTAAATGATAAAAAATCATGGCTTACTTTTACACCTGGATATACTAAAGATTGGGGTGTGTTTTTATTAACGAAAGCTCGTTTTGATTTGAATAAGGATGCTCAGTTGGCCCTTCATTTAGACGCCAGAGAAAGAAAAGATATTGCTTGGGGTGCAGACCTTCATTATAGGACAGAAGAATATGGGTTAGGAATTTTTAAGACTTATTATATGAATGAACGAACTCTCGGGGTTAAACGTTTTTATGACGAGAGAGTTTCTCCGACGGTAGAAAAAGAACGTTTTAAGGTCGAATGGCGTCATAAATGGCAAATCAACGAAAAAACAGATACGATTTGGCAATATTATAAATTAAGCGATGCGACTTTATTAAAGGATTATTTTAGAAAAGAACATGATGAGGATTCGTTGCCTAGCACATATTCTTTGACCACAAGGCGTTTTGCCAATAGCGCGTTGACATTTCGCACGGATGTGCGGGTGAATCGTTTTGAGTCTAAGGTTGAGCGGCTTCCCGAAGTGCGTTATGACTTTTTTAATCAAAAAATCGGAGAAACAGGCCTTTATTTAAAGAACACGACGATATTTTCTCATTTACTTAAAAAATTTCCTTCACCATCAAATAATCATAAAGAAACGAATCGTTTTCATATGGATCAGGAATTGTCGCGTCCTATGAAAATTGGTTTCTTGGAATTTAAACCTTATGTCGGCACCGAACAAACATATTACAGCCAAACAGCGCGGGAAGGGGAAGATAACGTTGTCCGAGGATTTTTTAAGACAGGGGCAAGTGTCAGCACGAAATTTTATAAAATTCTTGATACCACAAAAATTTTATGGGTCGATGTGGATAAGGCCAGACATGTTTTAACGCCGGGCGTGAATTATCTTTTTTCTCCGCCGCCGACGGTTTCCTCTTCTTATTTAGATAGTTTTGATGACATTGACTCCAGGTCGCGTGCGCATAAGATAGTTTTTTCTTTAGAGAATAAAATTCAAGCGAAACAAAACGAGAGAACCCGAGATATGATTCGCGCGCTTTTAAGCACGGATTTTCTTTTAAAGGAAAACCCCGGTAAAGGCGGGTTTCATACGATCAGTTCCGATATTGATATTAAGCCGACAGATTGGCTTACTTTTTATTTTGATTCGGAACATAATGCTAAAACAAGAAAATTAGATACAGCGAATTTTGATTTGTATATTAATAATGGAAAAAAATGGGCGTTTGGGATTGGTAAGAGATTCAATCGTGAGGTTGATGATCAAATAACGCTTAATTTTCAGACGCGTTTAAATCAAAAATGGGCTGTGAGCGTTCATGAACGTTTTGATGTTTCGTCGGGAACTGCCAAGCATCATGAGTATGTTGTGTCTCGTGATTTGCATTCTTGGACTCTGGATATTCGTTTCACCGACCGGCGAGGCGAAGGCAGTGAAATCATGTTAGTTTTTACGCTTAAGGCTTTTCCGGATTTAGGTTTTGATGTGGGCACAGGTTTTAATAAACGTAAAGCAGGTTCAGAAATTTCAGAATAGGAGAAATTTTTTATGAATATAGGAATTATCGGTACAGGATATGTCGGGCTTGTGACGGGTGTTTGCTTAGCGCATATCGGGCATAAGGTTATTTGTGTTGATATGGATAAAGAGAAAATAAATCAATTAAAACGCGGGATAGTTCCTATTTATGAGCCGGGATTAGAGCCTTTGTTAAAGAAATACATGAGAAGCAAAAGGCTTTCTTTTTCTTTGTCTATTAAAGAGGTGACTCAAAAATCAACGGTTCTTTTTATTGCAGTGGGAACGCCGTCGAAGAAAAATGGCGATGCGGATTTAAGTTATGTCGAAAATGTTTCGCGTCAAATCGCGGCGCATATGAATTCCTATAAATTGATTGTTGAAAAATCAACAGTTCCGGCGGAAACAGGAGAAAAAATTACGCGCACTATTCGTCTTAATTTGCCGAGAAAATATAAACAGGGGAAGAAAGCTTCTTTAGATTTTGATGTGGCTTCTAATCCGGAATTTTTGCGAGAAGGTTCAGCCGTTGAAGATTTTATGAGTCCCGATCGTGTCGTGATTGGCGTTCAATCAAAAAAAGCGGAAGAATTATTGCGTGAAATTTATAAGCCATTAAAAACAAAAATTATTGTTACCAATATGAATTCCGCTGAGCTTATTAAACACGCGTCTAATTCGTTTTTAGCAACCAAAATATCTTTTATCAATGCGTTGTCGCGTATTTGCGATAAAGTCGGCGCCGATGTTTTAAAAATAGCCGAAGGTATGGGCCTTGATAAGCGCATTGGAAGAAGTTTTTTAGATGCGGGTATTGGTTATGGGGGAAGCTGTTTTCCAAAGGACGTGGACGCATTTATTCGTCTCAGTGAGAAAAGCGGTTATGATTTTAAATTATTACAAGAAGTCCGTCGTATTAATGAAGAGCAAAAGCAATTTTTTCTTAAACTCATTGAAGATAAATTATGGATATTGAAAAATAAAACAATAGGTGTTTTAGGCCTTGCTTTTAAGCCGAACACGGATGATATTCGCAATGCGCCGTCGTTGGATATTATTTCTGCTTTGCAGAAAGAAGGGGCGAAGATAAAAGCGTATGATCCTCAGGCGATGGAAAAAGCGAAAGATGTTTTTCATGATGTGGCGTTTTGTAAAGATCCGTATGCGTTGTCAAAAGGATGCGATTGTTTATTATTATTGACCGAGTGGGATGAATTTAAGAGTTTAAATTTTACTAAAATAAAAAATTTAATGCGCCATGCGATTATTTTTGACGGCCGAAATTTTTATGCCAATCAGAATATGGAAGAATTAGGTTTTGAATATTATGGATTAGGGCTGGGATTCAATACGGAGAAAAGCGGGTAATGACAGAGAATTTAGAAAATAAAATTAAAACGAACAAGGCTCGCATTGCCGTTATTGGTTTAGGTTATGTCGGCTTGCCTTTAGCGTTAAGTTTTGCGAAAAAGGGATTTAAGGTTTTAGGTCTTGATAATGATTATGATCGTGTCAAAAGACTTAATGAGGGCACGAGTTATATTTTAGATATTCCTTCGAAAGAATTAAAAAATATGGTGCGCTGTGAATCTTTAAAGGCATCCACAGATTTTGCTTTGATTAAGGATATGGATGTCATTATTGTTTGTGTCCCCACGCCTATTAAACGCCGCTACACGCCGGATATTTCTTTTATGTTATCCGCCGTTAAATCTGTCGCTCAATATTTAAAGAAAAATACGTTAGTGGTTTTAGAAAGCACAACTTATCCGGGTACGACCGAGGAATTAATTCGTCCTATTCTAGAAGAAAAAGGTTTTAAGGCGGAAAAGGATTTCTTTTTGGCTTTTTCTCCCGAGAGGATTGACCCGGGCAATAAACATTATGACGTGACGCGCATTCCTAAAATCGTTGGTGGATTAAGTGAAAAAAGCGGTTATTTAACCAAAATGCTTTATCAAAAGATTATTAAAAAGGTTCATCTTGTTTCAAGCGCTAAAGTCGCGGAGATGACAAAATTGCTTGAGAATTCTTTTCGTATTGTGAATATCGGCTGGATTAATGAAATCGCGATGATGTGCCATAAAATGCGTATTGATATTTGGGAAGTGATTGAGGCCGCCAAGACAAAGCCATTTGGATTTATGCCGTTTTATCCCGGATTAGGTGTTGGCGGGCATTGCATCCCGGAAGATCCCCTTTATTTATATTGGAAAGCCAAACGCTATGGATTTAATCCGAAATTTATTAAATTAGCCGCCGATACCAATGCGCATATGTCTTTATACGCGGTTCATCGTTTAGAAGAAATGCTAACGGCTCAAAAGAAAAAAATATCAAGCTCCAAAATTTTAATTTTGGGCGTGACATATAAAAAAGATGTGAAGGACTTACGTAAATCCCCGTCGTTAAAATTGATTGAGCATTTACAGCTCAAAGGCACGCGCGTGGATTATCATGATCCTATTATCCCGTATCTTAAGATAGGACATCTTGATTTAACGTCGGTTAGATTAAACCCAAGGACAATTTCCCATTACGATGTTATTGTTGTTGCCGTTGATCACACGGCGGTTAATTATCAGTTAGTCCTAAAATCCGCCAAGATGATTTTTGATACACGTAATGTGTATGGAAAAATAAAAAGTCAAAAAGTCATTAAATTATAAAAAGGATTTTAGTATGACGCGAAAGAAAATAGCTATAGTGACAGGTGGCGCAGGATTTTTAGGAAGCCATTTGTGCGACCGTCTTTTATCCGACGGGCATAAAGTCATCGCGGTTGATAATTTGATTACGGGGAATTTAGATAATATTAAGCATTTAAAGCACGATAAAAATTTTGAGTTTATCAAACACAATGTTTCAAAAGAATTCCGTATTACTGGAAAAATAGATTATGTCCTTCATTTTGCTTCTCCGGCAAGCCCGATTGATTATTTGATGCTTCCGATTCAGACGCTTAAAGTAGGTTCCTTGGGAACACATAACACTTTGGGTTTAGCAAAGTTAAAAAAAGCGCGTTATCTTTTGGCTTCGACATCCGAAGTTTATGGTGATCCTTTAGAGCATCCGCAAAAAGAAACATATTGGGGGCATGTCAATCCGATTGGTCCGCGCGGTGTTTACGATGAAGCCAAACGTTTTGCGGAAGCTATAACATTTGCGTATAAGCGCTATCATAAAATGGATAATAAAATTGTGCGTATTTTTAATACCTACGGTCCACGCATGCGTATGAACGACGGGCGTGTGGTGCCGAATTTTATTTATCAGGCGCTTCATCATAAAAATATTACGGTTTACGGCAATGGGAAACAGTCACGGTCATTTTGCTATTATTCCGATTTGATCGACGGCATTGTGCGGCTTTTATATTCATCGATTTCCGGGCCAGTGAATATAGGAAATCCAGATGAATTTACTATGCTTGAGTTTGCTGATAGGGTTATCCAATATACTCAGGCCAAAAGTAAGATTGTTTTTAAACCTCTTCCGACGGATGATCCTAAGCAACGACGGCCGGATATTAGTTTAGCGAAAAAATATTTAAAATGGACGCCGAAGGTCCCGTTAGCTGTTGGATTACAAAAAACCATTGATTGGTTTAAATCCCAAAGCATTTAGTTTTGTTATGAAAATATTTTTTAAAAATCTTTCCGGGTTCTTTTCCCCTTCCATTGAGATTATCAAGAAATGTTTAAAAATGAATAGCCCTTGCGAAGAATGGTTGCGTGGTTCTCCCACAAGAAATAATGTTCTTTTTTTGATATTTTTTTCTTTTCTCAGCTGTTGTTTTTCTTTTTATTTTCCTGGAACCATTAATCTTCATGAATATGGGGCGTCTCTTTCAGCCGCGGAGGCGCTACTTGAAGGATTAAGGCCTTATCGTGATTTTATTCCATTAAACGCGCCATTAAATTTTTATATTCCGGCGATGCTAATGAAATATTTTGGGATTCATTTATCGTCGTTATTATTATATTTTTCTTTAGGCCATATGGTTATTCTTCTTTTGGCGGTTTTGATAGGCAGGCATTATTTTAAAACAAGGTTAGCTTATTTTTTATTTATCTTTGTTTTCCTTCCACAGGTTTTTTTGAATTCAATGAATGGTTTTCAATATTTTTTTAGTTTGTTATCTTTTTTGTTTACTATCCTTTTTTTTGAGCGATCTGATAAACGATTATTATTTTATTCTGGGATTTGCGGCGCAATTGGATTCTTGTTTGATTTTGCCATCGGCATGGTATTTTCGATGGTTATTATATTAGGCTTTTTGCTTTTATTTATTTCAAACAGATGGGATAAGAAAAAAACGCGAGAAAGCATTGAGACCTATTTTAAAGCCATAGCTGTTATTGGAATTCCTTTCTTTCTTTATTTATTATTTTCTAACATGTTTTTTGGTTTTGTTGAGACTTCGGGCAGTCTTTTTAACTATCGTTTGGGACAGACGTTTTTATATCCATTTTTATTTCTTATTTTTTATTTTTTTGATAAAGGATATGTCTTTTTTATCGCTAATTCTTCAGGGAAGAAAATAAGAAAATCCATAGTTGTTTTATTATGCTTTTGGGTTGGATTATCTATTGTCTCGGGAATTTATTTTTATCAAAAGAAAATAATTGCTGCGGTTAGAGATGTTCGCGCTCTTCAAATTCCTCGGGCTCAAAAAGTTCTGTTGCCTATTGATCAGGCGAGAGACATAGAAACGCTTGTTATGATAGTAAAAAGATCTGTTTCCCTTAAAGATAAAATTTTCATTTATCCTGATGGCGGAGCATTGTATTTTTTCATGGAACGGCCTTTTTATGGCCGTTTTCCGATGGCGGGGTTAAGTGGTTTTAATGAAAAATGGCATGAAGAGCTGATGGCGCTTTTGAAAAAGGATCCGCCGCAATACGTTATTTTGCCGAAGATTTTTAATTCGTTATATGAAAAAATTTATTTGGGAAATGAAAAAAAACGGAAGGCCTTTAATGAAATAATGTGGTTTATTTCTGAACATTATACGAGAAAAGGGACGACATTGGATGCGATCATTTATAAGCTTAATCAAAAATGATGGGCAATAGAAATAAAAGGAGATTTTGATATATGAAAAATAATGTTTACGCGGTTATTTTAGCGGGTGGCGCTGGGACGCGGTTTTGGCCTAAGAGCCGGCAATCGCTCCCAAAGCAGTTTTTAAATATTATCGGGGGAACGTCTCTTTTTAAGCAAGCGATTGATCGTATGAAAACAAAAATTCCGTCTGAACAAATAATGATTGTCTCGAATAAAAGATACAAACGTTTGATTGATAAAGATATTTTCGGATTAAATATTAAGAAAGAAAATATTTTACTTGAGCCGTCACCTAAAAATACAGCACCGGCGATTTATTGGGCCGCGGTTAGAACTTTAAAAAAAGATCCTAACGCGATTATGATTGTTTTTCCGTCGGATCATTACATTGAGAAAAAACAAAAGTTTTTGAAAATATTAGAAAACGCGGTTTGTTTAGCTCAAAAAGATTATTTGGTGACTTTAGGCGTGACGCCGACAAGACCGGAAACAGGTTATGGGTATATTAAAGGAAAAAGTTTAAAGGAAAAAGGTAGAAAAATTTTTACAGTTGAAAAGTTTACAGAAAAACCGGATTTGATGACCGCGCAACAATTTGTTAAAAGCGGAAATTATTATTGGAATAGCGGAATGTTTATTTTTAAGGTTGCAACTATTTTGGCGGCTTTTAAGAAATATTTGCCGGCGGTTTGTGATGTCGAAAGAAGATGGGCTTTATTGCCAGCGGTATCTATTGATTATGGTATTTTAGAGAAAGCAAAAAATGTTGCGGTTATTCCAACTGGAAATATTGGTTGGTCTGATGTGGGAAGCTGGGAGGCGCTAATGGATATTTTACCTAAAAATAAACAAGGCAATATTATTAAAGGCAATGCGGTTGCTATGGATTGTGAAAATACTTTTATTTTAAGCGATAAACGTTTAGTCGCGGTTGTGGGATTAAAAAATATGATTGTTGTCGATACAGGCGATGCTGTTTTAGTTTGCCCAAAAGAAAAATCGCAAGATGTAAAAGAAGTTATTAATGTTTTTTCGAAAAGTAAAGGTTGTAAACAATATTTTTAATAGAAAAATTAATTTGGAGAAGATCTATGAAGTCGAAATTAGTTATTGGTAGCGCAGGCAAAATCCATTTAGATGCTGTTACTCTTGATATTGACTCTGAGCATAACCCTGATGTTGTTCATGATTTGATGGAAGAGCCATATCCTTTTAAAGATAACACTTTTGAAGAGATTATTGCTCATCACGTTTTAGAGCATTTAGATAAATTAACTGTTTTCATGAATGAGATTCATCGTGTTTGTAAAACACAAGGAAAAATATATATTGAAGTTCCCCATCATACATCTTGGTGCGCATATGATCCTTTTCACAGGGCATATTTTAATTATTTTTCTTTTGATGGCTTTATAGAAGGGAATTTAACATGGATAAAGGGAAAGAAATATTCTTGTATGAAGAAAGAAATAACTTTTCATAAATATTATCGAATCTTTTTTTGCATAAATTATTTAACAGATTTCCATGTTTTTATGAAAGATTTTTTTGTTATCTTTTCCCTGCAGAACATTTTAAAATCTGCCTACAGCCCATTAAATAATAAATGTTTCATATAATCCTTGGGGGCTTTGGTTTATGTTTAAGAAAGTTCTTATTATTAATATTTTTGGAATAGGAGATGTTTTATTTACAACACCTCTTATTAGTAATATTAAAGAATATTATAAGGATTCCTCAATCGGGTATTTATGTAGTTGTCGCGCTAAAGAAGTGGTTGAATCAAATCCCAAGATAGATAAAATTTTTATATATGATAGGGATGATTTTTATCAAATAGCTAAAAAATCAAAAATAGTTTTTTTAAAGAGACTTTTTCATTTTTTTTATGAGATTAAGAAAGAACATTATGATATGGTTATCGATTTATCTTTGAATACTTCTATGTCTTTTTTGACGTGGATAGCAGGAATAAGAGAAAGAATAGGGTTTAATTATAAAAATAGAAGTATTTTCTTGAATAAGAAGATTAAATTATTAGGTTATGATAATAAGCATGTTGTTGAGTATTATTTAAATCTTTTAAAAAAAATTAATATTCCTATTAAGTATAAGGAATTAGAATTATATCTAAAACCGGATGATTTTGTTTGGGCGGATAACTTTTTTAAACAAAATCATTTAGAAGATAAGAAAATTGTTATTGGGATGTGCCCTGGAGGTGGGGCGAGTTGGGGAAAAGATGCAAATTTTAAACGTTTACCTGCTGAAAAATGGGCGAAAATAGCTGACAAATTAATTGAAAAGTACTCTTCGGCTATTATACTGATGGGTGATGTATTAGAGCGTGATTTATGTCAAAGAATTGCTAATTTGATGCGTCATCGTCCTCAAATAGTTTGCGGAAAAACAACCGTAACACAATTTGGTGCCTTAGTTAAAAAATGTTCTTTGATTATTTTAAATGATGGTGGTCCTCTTCATATTGCGGTTGCGTCCAAAGCTAGAACTATTTCTGTTTTTGGGCCTGTTAATGAAAATGTTTATGGCCCATATACGAAAGAAAAATCAGGAATTGTTATTTCTGATGTATTATGCCGGCCCTGCTATCGACGTTTTCGGAAAGCGTCGTGTAATCATATGAGTTGTTTAAATAATATAACAATAGAAGAAGTTTTAAGAAAGGTAGAAGATTTTTTATGAACGTTCCGTTTGTTGATTTTAGTCAGCAGTATCAAGCTATCAAAAAAGAAATTAATGTTGGTCTCGACGAGGTATTTCAAAAGGCCAGTTTTATTTTAGGCCCGCAAGTGAAAACCTTTGAAGAAGAATTTTCTTTTTATTGTGGCGCAAAATATGGTATTGGCGTTAATTCTGGCACAGATGCTTTATATTTAGCGTTAGCGTCGCTTCATGTCGGGAAAGGCGATGAAGTGATTTTGCCGTCGTTTACGTTTATCGCGACAGCCTTGTGTGTTTCGTATGTGGGCGCTAAGCCTGTTTTCGTTGATGTTGAGAATGAAACGTATAATATAGATGCGAATAAATTAGAAGCATTGATTACGAAAAAAA
>JAKQLT010000023.1 GCA_029567025.1 Candidatus Omnitrophota bacterium
GGGGAATCCGCGGATGATTTTCCTGTATATATGCTTCTGTATTCCAATGTACACCTCTGTAATAGTTTTTAGCAGTAATATAAGACGTTTATAATTCTATCAATTTTTTGCGTTTATTCAAGGGAAAAGATATTCCTGTAAATAACAAACATAAACTATTGCCAAAAAGTCTTAAATTTGATATAACCTTAATGTTTTAGGAGTTGTATCTTTAAGTTTGTTCTTCTTCAAACAGGTATATTTAAAGGTGGCGGGGTAGCTCAGTTGGTTAGAGCAATCGGTTCATACCCGGTGGGTCGGGGGTTCAAATCCCTTCCCCGCTACCAAAAATATAATAATAGAGGGATTTGAATGGAACGAGCGCCGAGCGAATAGCGAGGAAGAGCGGAGTAGCGAAAGCGAGTTCCGGGGCAGAGGAGCAAAATGCAATGGGCATTTTGCGAGGTTGCCAAACCTTCCCCGCTACCAAATAAGTTTTTAAAGTAGAGACGCAACATGTTGCGTCTCACAGGTTTAAAAGGCGAGGCGTAACATGTTACGCCTCTACAGTAAAGGCAAAAGTTTTTAAAGTAGAGACGCAACATGTCGCGCCTCTACAGTAAAATCAATAAACGCATCCGTCACTGCAATAAAAAAACACATAATCTTTAAATGTTTTATCAGGGGAAAAATCAACCGTGAAACTTTATCCTGCCTTTCTTAAAGAAATAAAAAAATACGTAAATGAAAACGATACAATCGTCATTGGCGTATCCGGAGGGCCGGATTCAATGGCGCTGTTTAAACTTCTTATTTCCATTTCCAAAAAATATAACCTTAAACTTATAGCCGCGCATTTTAACCATATGCTGCGCGGCGCTGAAAGCGCGCGTGACATGGAATTTGTAAAAAAAGAAGCGCAAAAAGCAGGCGTGGAATTTGTATTAAGGGAAAAAGACATAAACGCGCTTAACAAAAAAACCGGTTTTGGCACGGAAAAAACCGCAAGGGAAGAACGTTACAGGTTTTTCATTGAAACCGCGGTTAAATATAAAGCGGGTAAAATAGCCCTTGCGCACAATATGGATGATAACGCGGAAACAATCCTTTTTAGGCTTATAAAAGGAACCGGTACAAAAGGGCTGTGCGGCATTCCTGCAGAAAGAAAACTGGGAAAAAGGGAGTATGGGGTAAAAAGCGGCACAGATATTTTTATAGTAAGGCCGCTTCTTGGATTTTCAAAAAAACAGATAATGTTGCTTTTAAAAGAGTTAAAACAAAGATATGTCACTGACAGCAGCAACAGGGAATCTGTATATCAGCGGAACATTATAAGGAACAAATT
>JAKQLT010000025.1 GCA_029567025.1 Candidatus Omnitrophota bacterium
TTTCCTCTTTTTTCTTTTCTACAACTGTTGTATCCTGACTAATAATATCTTCTATCGTTTCTGAGCCAACGCCATAATATTTACGTAACGCCGACAAGATCTCTTCTTCGGTGGCTAAAACGCGCTCCACATCAAATCCTAAATGTAATTTCAAATCTTCTGTTTGCCAGATAGCTAAAGGATCATAGACCGCAATCGTTAAAGTATTTTCTTTTAACGCCACCGGCATAAATTTATAATGCCAAACATATTTGGCCGGCACAGCCTTTATGGTTTCAGGAGAAATATTAATATTTCGCAAAGAATCATAAAAAACAAGCCCTAATTGTTCTGCTAATGTTTCCAAAAGTTTGGACTTACTCACTAAATTCATATTCACCAGAGTCTGTCCAATAATCTGACCTGTCCGACGGCTTTCGTCGAGAGCCATCGTTAATTGTTGTTGCGTCAATAATCCTTTTTTAATAAGCATTTCGCCTATTTTCATTTTATCCTCGCTTTAATATTTTTTTACTGTTGGATGGTATCCGTCGCGCCTTTCATATAAAAATTCTGCTCTGGCACATGATCCAATCGGCCTGAAATAATACGCTCACAGCCTAATAAAGTTTCTTCCAACGGAACATAAACCCCTTTTATCCCTGTATAAATCTCCCCCGTAAAAAATGGTTGTGTTAAGAAAAACTGCAATTTCCTAGCCCGTTCAAAAATGGCCTTATCTGATTCAGAAAATTCTTCTTTTCCGATAATAGCCACAATCCGTTCCAAATCGCGATATTTCTGAAAATGACGAAAAACTTCCTGAACAATCTGAAAATGTTTTTTCCCAACTACTTTAGGGTCAATAAAACCGCTGCTGGATTGCAAAACATCAACCGCCGGATAAAGACCTTGCTTGACATAATCACGGGAAAGAACCAAGACAGAACCCAAATGCGCAAAAATAGCTACGACCGCTGGATCTGAAAGATCATCCGCCGGCACATAAACCGCTTCGACAGACGTAATACTCGAACCTTCTTCAGAACGTATCCTTTCATGAAAATGGCTGATTTCGCTCGTTAAAGTCGGCTGATACCCTGTTTCTGACGGAATTCTTCCTAATAAAGCAGATAATTCCGCGCCAGCTTGAGCAAAACGAAAGACATTATCCATAAAAAATAAAACCTCTTTGCCTTGTTGCTGAATCGATTCCGCAATAGCAATACCGGTATTCGCTGTTTCAAAACGCGCGCCACTGGACTCATTCATCTGTCCAAAAATCATAATAGAACGGTCTAATAAGCCCGTACGTTTAAATTCATAATAAAGCTCATTTCCCTCTCTGATGCGCTCACCGACACCAGTAAAAACGCAGGTGCCTTGATGCTTGGTAATAATATTATGAATGATCTCCAAAATGAGAATTGTTTTTCCTAACCCCGCTCCTCCTAAAATTCCTGTTTTCGAACCTTTAATAAGCGGAGAAATAAGATCAATCGCCTTAATCCCCGTTTCCATAATTTCAAATTTTAAACTTGAGGAATCTTCAAATGTTTTCTTTTGTTCTTTTTGACTACTCTTGCGCACAGGAATCCATGAAGAAGGTTGGATCGGTCCTTTATGATCAATGGGCTGTCCTAAGACATTCACAACTCTGCCATAAAGATCTTGACCATGAGGAACTTTTAAAACTTCTCCTGTCGCGTAACATACTGCCCCGCGCTGAAGCCCATAAGTAAAATTAAGGGCAATGCAACGACAAATATTCGGGGCATGATGCTCAATAACTTCTAAAGAAATTTCTTTTTCATCAAAAGTCTTTGTCTTTAATATTTCATACAAAACAGGCAATTTTCCTGAGCTAAACTGAGCATCAATAACCGAGCCTGCGATAGCAACAACTTTCCCCTGATTTTCCATATTATCTTCTTCCTGAAATAACTTTAGAGGCTGAAATTTCTCGAATAGATTTATCTTTTAACGCATGCTCTTGCCTAAAATAATTAAAAGACAATTTCTGATTTAACGTAGACAGCTCTTGCGTGCTTCCTTCCAAATGCATAATCCTGGCCGCGTATTCACTGCGTTTACTCATCCAAAAAATATCCAACAAACGAAAATCTAAATAAATTTCTATCAGCATCTCTAAAACATGGGATATCGCGGGCTCTATCAACATTTCATCGATAAAAAACCCGCGTAAAATTTTTGCTTGGGAACTTTTCTGATAAGGCAATAACAAGACCTTGTCTATTTTTTGTACGGCTAAAGAAATAAATTTAGGATAAATTATATAAACACGCCCAAATTTCTTTTTATAACCGTTTAAAATATATAATTTCAAAGGCTCTAATTCATCAGTATTTATTTCACTGCTGACGCCAGGAAAAACCTTATAGGAGACATCCGTGTCTTCCAAATAGCGTGCTCCTCGTCGGCCTAAACATAAAACATGGTCTTCAGATGTTTTGACGATATTTAAAGCCGCATTAATCGCCAACATATTTAAGTCTCCCAAAAATCCTTCATCAGAAGTAATAACCACAATCAAAGAGGGTAATGTCGGGCGATCAAACAAAAACGGATGTTCAAGCCCTTTAGAAACCAAAACATTGAAAATATCTTCAGCGATATTTAAGAAATCTTGTTTAGGCTTCCATTCCTTTAATTGAAACGCGTGAAACTGCATCAACGCCGCAATTTTCAGGACATCAACAATATCCCCTAAGCTTTTGGTACTCTCCATATCTTGTTTTAACATCGCAATCGTCGGCATAAAAACCTTACAATCCTGTTATTTCTACTTTTAATTTCTTAAAATAATCAATAAAATGCTGGTCTAATCCTTTTTTTATTTCTATCGTCAACGCTCCCAAAACCGATGAGGTGATATTTGTCTTCTCTTTTAACGTTTGTACTAAAGCAGGGTCTTCTGATCGCACATAAGAAAAAAATTCGTTGACAAATTTCTGTAATGTTGGGGCCAACAACGAATCCAAAATGCCCCGTTGAAACGCATAAAAAAGAACAATTTCTTCTTCTACAGAAACCGGTGTCTCATTCGGTTGTATTAAAAGTTCATGAAGCGTCTCCCCTCGACGCATTTTTTCTTTAGCTTCTTGAGATAAATGCGTGCGCATTTTCGTTAATCGTAACATTTCACGATATTGGGAATATTCTAAACGCAATCCTTTAGAGACTTCTCGAATAGCGGCGCATTGAACCTTGCTTCCGACACGAGAAACAGAAAGCCCTAAATCAATGGCCGGCTTAAATCCCTCTTTAAATAAAACCGTATTGATATATATTTGTCCGTCGGTAATAGAAATCGTATTAGTTTGAATATAACCAGAAATGTCTCCTTGCAGAGTCTCCACAATCGGTAAAAAGGTCATCGAGCCACCGCCTCTTTCTTTTTTTAATTTCCCGGCTCTTTCTAAAAGCTGAGAATGCAAAAAAAAGATATCTCCGGGATAAGCTTCTCTTCCCGGAGAGCGTTCCAACAATAAGGACATCTGTCGATAAATCCACGCGTGTTTGGTTAAATCATCAAAAACAACAAGAACATGCTTTCCCTGTTCCATAAAATACTCGCCCAAAGCACTGGCTGTATACGGAGCTAAATATTGTTCGGCCGCAGAAGTTTCGGCGGCTGCACTAACAATAATCGTATATTTTAAAGCCTCTTTATACGCTAACGTCGATATAACTTTTTGTAAGGCGACATGCGGTCCGCCAATCCAACAGTAAATACAAATAACATCTTTTCCTTTTTGATTAATAATCGCATCTATACCAATACTTGTTTTTCCGGTTTGTCTATCGCCGATAATAAGCTCTCTTTGCCCGCGTCCAATAGGAATAGCCAAATCAATAATCTTGATTCCGGTGGCCAAAGGCTCTTCAATCGGCTCTCTTTCCATAACCCCAGGGGCTTCTTTAAAAACAGAATATTTCTGAGATGAAAAAATTTCTCCTTTTTTATCTAACGGCTGGCACAAACTATCAACGATTCTACCTAAAAAATTATCGCCCACCGGAACAGTTAATAACTCTGCCAAAGATGTGACGGTTTCGCCTACAGCAATAGCGCCTTCAGTCCCTAAAATAACAACCAAGACTTCTTCCATATTAAAGCCCATCACAAAACCTTTACTACCGCTATCAAAACGCACTAATTGGCCATAAACGCATGAAGGCAGGCCTTCTACTTTCGCAATCCCCTGTTTAAGGTCTTTCACAAAACCAACCTCTCGAACATCAATTAACGGAATTTTTATTTTTTCTGTTTTGAGATTTTCCATGTTTTTTAAAACGCGATGTTATAAATATTGATTTTTTGCCTTTTCGTTATGGTAAGCCATGATTTTTTCTACTTTATTTCTTAAACTTCCATCTAATGTCAATCCGCCTAATTGAATAATTAATCCGGCCAAAAGCGCATTATCTATCGTCTCTTCCAGCACGCAAGAAGTCCCCATTTTTTCTGATAAAATCTCAATGATTCTTTTCTTTTCCTCGTCTTTTAGCAGAAACGGCGCTCTTATCTGCGCCTTATCAACCTTGACAATAAATTTCTCTTTTCCCATAGCTTTTATCTCTTTCATTAACTCATCCAGCAATTGATGATGCAACGCCTCTTTTCCTTGAGATGAGAACGCTAATTCAAAAATCTCTAAAGATAACGCCATAACCTTCTGGTGATATTTCTCTAATAAAGCATTCTCTTGATTCTTTATTTTTACTTCTCCGTCTGCCAAAACACTTTTTAATTTTATATTTGCTTGCTCTTGCGCCTCTGCGATCGCTTTTTCCGCTGATTTTTTAGCATCTTTTATTAATTTCGCGGACTCTTCCTGCGCCTTTAATAAAATTTTCTCGCGTTCTTGTTTTGCTTTTTCTATTTCCTGTTTTAATTCCTCTTCCCTTTTTAAATTTTCTTCATGAAGCCGTTTTAAACGGGTCAAGGCCGCTTGCAATTGCCGATAAAATAAAAGCCTTAAAATAAAAATAAGGCCGGTAAAAATAAAAACTTGTATCAAAATAAGCTGAATGATCATAAAAACTCCCCAAATAATCCTTTTTTAAAAAATATTTATTGAAACAAATTATAGACCAACAATAAAGAAATAATCGCAATCGCTTCTGCAAAAATAAAAGCAACAATCATAGTCATTAAAATACGCGGTGACGCCGATGGATTACGCCCGACGGCTTTCACAGCACCATAACCTACCAAGGCCACAACCGCCGCAGGCCCAATCGTACACATCATCATAATAAGAATCATTACTACATTACGCATCATGATAAATATTTCTCCACTAAAACACGCAGTTCGCTCATCGCAACCTGAGCAATACCTTTTTGGATAAAAAATCTTTTTTTGGGAATGGTTCTATCTTTAAATCCAACTTTTATCTGCCCTCTTCTTAAAGAATGGACGGATGAACAATGAAAGTCCATAACGGAAAATTCACCGTCATATCCTGGAAGGACAACCTCTTTGGCTTCACCGTCGAATAATAATTCTTGGGGAGATAAAATTTTAACACGCATGATGCCGGCTTTAAAAATATCCCTTCGTGGCGTTAGGATAAAACTTTATTCTTTCGTCTTATTCTCTTGTGATTTTACTTTCTGAACTTTTTTCAGGGACGTAAAAAGCACTTTCTTCATTAATGACTTTAATCTGTTTATGCCACAAAAAATAAAAACTTAGCCCCAATAACCCCAAAAAAAGAACTATCGCTAATATCATTTTCCAAATCATCCCGGCAGGCAGGGGTTTTACCTGGGTTAATAAACTTCTGGCTAAAGCCATATCCGCCTTAATCGATTCTAAAGTTTTTACATTTTCCCGGTAATTAGAAATATATCGTTCAGGATTTGCCGGCGGATCACTTTGAATATCAACAATCTGATTGAGCTTTGCCTGAATCCCATTGAGTAAAAATATCGCTCTTTCCGCCATCTCGGTGTTCTTTAAGATTTCATTCATCTGAAGAGCTTCCACGCGTAGCGAATCAATATCCGCCTGAGGAATCAGCCAAAGATCTCCGCGCAATTCTATATTTCTTTCTAAAACCTCTAAGGGTTTAAGTTCATAAGTCCCAAAAACAAAATAACTCCCTTGCTGGGTATCATACGCTATTTCCAAATCAGCTTTATCAATAACATCTTCCGGTTTTGTTTCCTTAGGTAGATAAGTTTTAATATCAACTTTTTGCACTTGTTCTTTAGAAGGATTTACAGAAACGACCTTTAAAACAACATTCGCCTCGCTCTTTTTGACAAAAAGCAATAACAGGAAAATTAAAAAATAATAACCGATTTTCTTAAAAACTCTCATCGTCTTTCCTTTTTATCTTTACTGATATTCATACCAAGCTTGTGTAATAGGTTTATTGGCGATATTATCAACCATCTTACGATTGATTTCCATAACCGCTTTTAATTCCTGCGTCTTGTTCTTTAAATATTTCATATCATTTTTTCTATCTTCGCTTAACGTATATAATTTTTCTAAATTAACATCCTGATTGCCGGAAAGTTGTTTCATTTGATCCTGCACGCCGGATAATTGCCTAAAAATAGCGTCAAAAGAAGAGCTTGTCGAAGCCGCTTTCACTTCTCTCACTAAATCCTTGCTTAACTTAGATAAAGCTTGTTCCACCATACTCAATTGCGAATCCATGACCGCCGCGGTTTCTTTAAATTCAGACAATCCCGTCGTAGCCCCTAAAATAGCTGAAACCTGACTGGAAATTTGGTCGAGATCCGTTGAAACAATAGTAATGACTAAAGCATCCAGACTGCCTTTCGTGGATTCAGAACAGATAATAGAAACTTCTCCCTTTCCCCAGCTATTTAAAAACTTCACTTCATATTCATAAATACCCGTAGTTCCCACTTCCTTCATTTGCGCCTTATTAATTCTTTGAACATTCTTAGTGTCATATAAATCTAATGTCGGGATTAATCCGCTATAAGTTCTATAACGAATGACCAAGGAATCATTAGCGCGAACAACACTTTCTGTGTTTAATATTTCAGAACGCATGGCTAATTCTGATTGTTGTCTCGTTTCTTCTATTTTTTCGGTCAATGTCGTTTCTGTTGAAGACAAAATACCGCTAACATAATTTTGAATATCTGCTTTAGTAGAAATTAAATCTGCGGTTAATTGCTGGCGAGATGCCTCTATATCTTGACGTGTTTGCGCGGTTCCGCCAGCCACTGCTTCTCTGATTTCCTCAACAGAACTTGCTAATTTTGTTGCCGTTTGTGTAAAGAATTCATATTGTAATTTTTCCGCGCCCACATCAATATTCGCTGAAGAAGTATAAGTTATTTCATTATAAACAATAGCCAATGTCGTCGGATAAACTTTTCCTGATTCAAAATCTGTATTCGCATAAGTAAAAGTATACATACCGCTTGTATTAGGCGCATTAGCGGTTAAAGTTTGTCTTATCGTTTCTCCATCAGGCTCATAAATCCTTATCGTCGCGCCTCCCATTCTCTGTCTTTCTGCTTCCGTTACACCAACAAGCTTTCCTTTTCTTTGTAATGAACCAACACAGTTTAAAACATCATCAGCAGGTGAATAACTATAAGAAAGAATTGCTTCCCAGCTGATTTGAGCTGAAGCCGCATTTTCAAGATAAACCGTAATAACATATGGGCTATTGCCTTCTTTGGGAGGATTCCAGGTGAC
>JAKQLT010000032.1 GCA_029567025.1 Candidatus Omnitrophota bacterium
ACAACAACACGCTCATCGCCGTTGATAATAAACGTCCCTGTTTCTGTCATAAGAGGAAAATCACCAAAATAAACTTCTTGTTCCTTAATATCAACAGGAGTAATTAAACGAAGACGCACCTTCAGAGGAGCCGAATACGTCATAGCACGTCGTTTGCATTCCGTGTCGGAATATTTTTCCTTCCCCAAGGAATAATTCATATATTCCAATTTAATCTGCCCGTCATAACTTTCCAAAGGAAAAACTTCACGGAAGACTTCTTCTAAACCAACATCTTTGCGTTTATCAGAAGCGACATCCTTTTGAAGAAAATCGGCATAGGCCTTAACTTGGATATCTAATAAATGAGGAAGATCAAAGTCGTGTTGAAACTTACTAAAATCTCTAATTTTCAATTGACTCATATTTTTTATTTTTCGGATTAATTAAGCTCTTGTTTTAAAAAAGATTTGGCCCTTCAAATACAATAAAGCGATTACTTTAACTGTACTTTAGCACCAGCGGCTTCAAGCTTTTTCTTAAGCTCTTCCGCTTCTTCTTTAGGAACGCTTTCTTTCACTGTTTTAGGCGCGCCTTCGACAAGATCTTTAGCTTCTTTTAATCCTAAATTGGTAACAGCTCTGACCTCTTTAATAACAGCGATTTTATTAGCGCCTGCATCAGTTAAAACAACATCGAACGTTGTCTTTTCTTCTACAGGAGCAGCTGCGGTGCTAGCGCCACCAGCCATCGGCATCATCATTCCGGCCATAGGAGCTGCGGCTTGAATGCCAAACTTCGATTCAAGACCTTTCACTAATTCCGAAAGTTCTAACGCTGTCAATCCTTCAATCGTCTTGACAACTTCTTCGAGTTTAGGCGATAATTTCACCTCGGTTGCTGTATTTTCACTCATGGTTATTTTCCTCCCTTTTTTTCACTTAATTGTTTCAATATCGATAATAAATCACGTGTTTTTGCGTTTAACGCGTTCGCTAAACGAGATAACGGCGCTTGAATAGTTCCTAATAATTGAGATAATAATACTTCTCTCGACGGTAAATCAGATAGGCGTTTGACATCATCATGATTCAAAACACGCCCCTGTAATAATCCGCCTTGAACCTTCACAACATCAAAATCTTTTACAAATTTTATAATGGCTTTAGCAATATCCACCGCATCCGCATTGCTCCAAATAAAAGCTGTTTGATTATCAATCTTATCCGCTAATTCTTGAAAATTTAGATCTTGAAGCGCGATACGCGCAATCGTATTCTTAGAAACATAAACTTGAGCGCCAGATTTTTTAAGCATTTTTCTTAAATCACAAATTTGTGCACTGGATAATTTGGAATAACTCAAGACAAAAACATTATTGTTTTTATTAATGCCCTTCTTGACATCATTCGCTAAAATTTCCCTAAAAATTTGTCCTATAGTTTTCATAACGCAATCCTTAATCCTGGCCCCATGGTAGTGGACACGGATAAACTTTTAATAAGATTTACTTTGACAGCCATCGGTTTAGCATGATTAATAGCGTCAATCAAATGCTGGGCATTCTCTAAAAGCTTTTCTTTAGAAAAAGACCTTTTCCCGATAGCAATATGAATGCCACCCTGTTTATCTGATTTAAATTCAACTTTTCCCGCCTTAGCTTCTTTAACCGCTTTTTCAATATCCATAGTAACGGTTCCGGCTTTTGGTGTCGGCATTAATCCTCGCGGCCCCAATACTTTTCCTAATTTACTTAAATCACGCATCATATCCGGAGCGGCAATGACCACATCAAAATCTAAAAATCCCTTTGAAACTTTATCAATTAAGTCCTCTGAACCAACAAGGTCTGCGCCAGAATTTTCTGCTTTACTCAACAATTCTCCTTTACAAAAAACAGCCACTCGAACTTTCTTTCCAATCCCATGAGGAAGAATCACTGTGCCGCGAACACTTTGTTCATTCGCTTTAGTATCAATAGCCAAATGAAAATGAAGCTCAACTGATTCGTCAAATTTTGTCTTAGGAAGTTTTTCTATTATATCGAAGGATTCTTGAAGAGAATATTTCTTATCGTGATCAACAATTTTATAATTAGCTTTCATGCGTTTAGAATTTGTATTCATTTTATTCTACCACCTTTATTCCCATGCTTCTGGCTGTGCCTTCAATAGATTTAAGCGCTTGCGCCTCATCGCCAGTGTTGAGATCTTCCATTTTTGTTTTCGCGATTTCTTGAACTTGTTTTTTTGTAATAGTCGCGATCGTTTCTTTTCCTGCTGTTCCGGATGCTTTAGCTAAATTAGCCGCTTTTTTAATCAAGACTGAACTCGGCGGCGTCTTAATAATAAAATCGAAAGACTTATCTTTATAAACCGTAATAATCGCCGGAAGAATCAGCCCTTCTTTCCCTTTTGTCTTTTCATTAAAGGATTTGCAAAAACCCATAATATTAACACCGTGTTGACCTAAGGCAGGCCCAACGGGAGGAGCAGGATTTGCTTGTCCTGCAGGAACATAAAGCTTAATTTGAGCAACGACTTCTTTTGCCATATTATAATTTCTCCACTTGCCAATATTCTAATTCTACTAATGTCGCGCGGCCAAAAATGGAAACGCTGACTTTTAATTTTCCACGATCTGGATAAATTTCCATAACAGAACCATTGAAATTCGCAAAAGGGCCTTGCGCAATACGAATGGACTCACCAATATCATAACTTGTTTTTGGAGTTGGCTTGGTCTCTGTATCTTCCGTTCGACGAAGAATGGCATCCACTTCCGCCTCAGAAATAGGCGTTGGTTTTCGCCCCGGGCCAATAAAACCTGTAATACCAGGAGTGCTTTTAACCAAATACCAACTTTCTTTACTCATTTGCATTTTAATAAGAATATATCCTGGAAAGAATTTTCTTGCGGTAATACGCTTCTTGCCACCACGAATTTCTGATACCTGCTCGGTAGGGACAACAACTTCAGAAATATAGTCCTTTAAAGCTGTCGTTTTCATCTTCCCTTCAAGGCCTGCTTTCGCCTTTTCTTCCGAACCTGTTTGCGTATGAACCACATACCATTTCATTTCACTCATAAGACTCTACCTGATAATAATTCCTAATAATTTTGAAAGAACAAGATCCGTGCCTCCAATAAAAGCACCCAAACAAATAGAACTAACTAAAACAATCCATGTGGCATCCATAAGCTCTTGACGATTTGTCCAAGAAACCTTTTTGAGTTCAACAATAACTTCAGCGATAAATTTTTTTATTTTACTGATCATAAAATTAAATGTCCTACAGGCCTGGCAGGATTCGAACCTGCAACACGTGGTTTTGGAGACCACTGCTCTGCCAGTTGGAGCTACAGGCCTAAACTGTATCTCCAAATCTCCTTTGATTATTTTTTCATTTCTTTATGAGGCGTATGTTTGCGGCAGAACCGGCAAAATTTTTTTAATTCGATACGCTCAGGTTTTTGTTTTTTATCTTTCGTGCTACCGTAATTCACACGTTTACATTCACCACATTGAAATTGAATTATCTCGCGCATATTATATTTTCATTTCTTTTAAAAAAATTTTTACCCCAAAAGCCCCCGACCGGAGTTGAACCGGTGACCCCGTCCTTACCAAGGACGTGCTCTACCGGCTGAGCTACAGGGGCAGAACCAAATTCTCGACGATAAAAATGCTTTGTTCTGTCCTCAAATGATAAGAAAAACGAGACAAAAATGCCTTTATAAGCCCCGTAATAAATATAGCAAGTATATCCAATATCATTAATTTGTCAAGTTTTTTATTATATTTTTTATTATATTGGGAAATAAGAGGCAAAATAAATTAAGAGACTCTTTTAATCTTCACAAAGCGGCGTTTTCCCACCTTAAGGACTTCCCCTGAAGGAACATTTTTAATATCAGAAATCGTCAAAGCTCCACACGTAACCGCCCCTTGTGCAATAAGACGCCTGGCCTCATTTTTAGAGGAGACCACATGACTATTAAATAAAACATCTTCCAACTTTTCATTTAAATTATTAGCGGCTAATTCATAGACCAATACATTTTCGGGAATTTCTTTATTACTAAAAATTTTATCAAAATCCGCTCTTTCTTTCTTTCCTGACTCTCGATCATAGCACATCGCCACAACATCTTCGGCAAGAAGCATTTTCGCTTCTTTAGGATGTAAAGCTTTAACAAAATTCAAATCTCTATCTGTCAAATATTCATAATACTTCAACATAATTTCATCACTAATGGACATCACTTTCCCAAAAATCTCTTTCGGCGGCTCATTAATCCCAATATAATTATTTAAAGATTTGCTCATCTTTTGAGCGCCATCTGTTCCCTCCAAAAGAGGTGTCATAATAACCACTTGCGGTTCCTGCATATAAGATTCTTGCAACTGTCTGCCCATCAATAAGTTAAATTTCTGATCTGATCCTCCCAATTCCACATCCGCTTTCAAATAAACAGAATCGTATCCTTGCAAAAGAGGATAAAAGAATTCTAATAACGTTATTTCCTTTTGATCTTCCCATCTTTTTTTAAAATCAGCTCGTGCCAATGTTTGCGCAACAGTTATCCGCGAAGCCAATCCTAAAATATCCTGCGCGGATAATTTAGAAAGCCAAAGACTATTAAAAACCACTTTTGTCTTTTTAGGGTCAAGTATCTTAAAAACTTGACGTTTATATGTTTTGGCGTTTTCTTGAATCTTCTTCTTATCTAATTTAGGGCGCGTTTGATCGCGTCCGGTAGGATCCCCGATTTGAGCTGTAAAATCACCGATTAAAAAGTAAACCGTATGACCGAGATCTTGGAAATGTCTTAGCTTCCTTAATAATACCACATGGCCCAAATGAATATCAGGAGCTGTTGGATCAAAACCAGCTTTGATACAAAGAGGCTTTTTTTGTTTGAAACTTTTTATTAACTTTTTTTCTAAAAGATCGGCATTGATGATCTCAACTGTTCCGCGAGAAATAATTTGAAGGAATTTTTTGATATCCATGGGATTTTAAGAAAAATAAGGCGCCTTAAAAGAAAGGCGCCCTTTACAATCTAACAAGAATTAAAGTTTTGCGCTGACACCAATTTTCATTTGTTCAACGTCGACTTTAATAATTTTAACTCTGATTTTATCTCCGGGTTTAAGCGCTACCGCTTTTTCTTTATCGATTTCTGAAGAATAAACCAACGCTTCAACTTCATCCTCAAGTTTTTCAAAAACGCCAAAGTTAGAATTAAGAACCACTTCGGCCTCTAATTCCATATCCACAGGATATTTTTGAGCAATCTCATTCCATGGATTATCTTTCAGTTGTTTCAACCCTAAATTAATTTTACGATTCTCGGGATCCACGCCTAAAACCACCACATCCACATCCTGCCCTTTCTGCAAAACATCTTGCGGATGATTAATTTTTTTAGTCCACGACATATCTGAAATATGAATCATGCCTTCTAATCCAGAATCTAATTCAACAAAGGCACCGTATTCTGTAAAACCACGCACCTTACCTTTAACTTTAACGCCCACTTGATATTTTTCTTGGGCATCTAACCAAGGATTATTTTCAAGCTGTTTCATGCTTAAAGAAATTCTCTTGGAATCTTTATCAACATTAATGATTTGCACTTCAATTTCATCACCGACTTTAAACATCTGCTGCGGATTGACAAGCTTCTTTTGCCAAGTAACCTCAGAAGAATGCAACAAGCCTTCAATTCCTTTTTCAATCTCAACAAAGACGCCATAAGGCATCACATTAACAATTTTTCCTTTTGTCTTTGTTCCCGTCGGATATTTATCATAAATATCTTCCCAGGGATTAGAAGAAATTTGTTTTAACCCTAAAGACACTTTCGCATTCTCACGGTCAAAATCCAAAATAAGAACATTGATTCTATCGCCGACCTTAACAATTTCAGAAGGATGATTAATACGTGTCCAGCTCATATCTGTAATATGTAAAAGCCCATCAACGCCCCCTAAATCAATAAAAGCACCAAAATCTGTTATTCCTTTAACCGTTCCAGGCCGTGTTTGGCCTTTTTGAAGCTCATCCCACAATTTATTGCGAACTTCTTCCCGTTCTTTCTGCGCAACTTCTCGACGAGAAAGAATCAAATTCTTTCGGACTTTATTAAGTTTCGCGATTTGGAAAATATAACGCTGTGTTAATAAATCGCCGGGAGAAACTCCTTTAAAAGCGGATAGCGACATTGGCAAAAATGCTTCTATGCCATCAATGTCAACGATAAAGCCTCCTTTAACTTGCTTAATTACCGTGCCTTCCACATTATCGCCTTCATTAATCGAATCGCCTAACTTCATCCATCCTTTCATTTTCTCTGCCTTCGCATGAGATAAAACTAAATGGCCTTCTTCATCTTCAACAGATTCAACCAACACTTCAACTTCTGCGTTGATTTTAAGCGCCTCGGCATGACGAAACTCTTCAATAGAAATAAATCCTTCGGATTTAAATCCAATATCGACGACAACCTCCTTTTCATTAAAGGCCACGATTCGCCCTTTAACAATTTCGCCTTCCTTAACCTGATGAAAGGTCTTATGATACATCTCTTCCATAACTGCTTTTTTATCTTGACTCATGTTCTTTTATCCCTCTTTTCTTTCTGCCCTCTGGGCGTAAATTTTCAGCAAGAAAACAAAAATATTCCTTGTCTGAAGGACATCATTATTACAAAATTATTTTTTTTGTCAATTAAAATTATTAAAGGAAAGAGTATATATTAAGGAAGAAACCTATTTTTCTAAAGAAAAAATTTTATCCATAATTTGATGGGTCACGACATCATAATCTTGGCTTCGGTGAAAAGACATTATTTGACCAAACGTGACAATGACAGGACGCCTTTTAGGAAATTTTGCCCCTGGAGGAAGAACATCATCTGTTCCTTTAATAAAAACAGGCACAACAGGAAGCCCGGATTTAACCGCAATCATCCCCACCCCTGATAAAACTTTTCGTTTTGCAGGGTCAATGGTTCGCGTCCCTTCAGGAAACACAACCACAGGAAACCCTTTCTTTAGATTTCTTAATGTTTGCTTAATAGCGCTTACATCCGCGGATTCCCTTTTAATCGGAACAGCATTAAGCCAAGGCAACAACCAAGCTAAAATTCCTTTATAAAGAGTACTGCGCGCCACAAAAGCTAATGGCCGATAATAACATATTGCTATTAAAGGGGGATCGATGTAGCTTCGATGATTACTGGCGAAAATAAAAGCGCCTTCGCGCGGGACATTTTCTAACCCATAAATTTTAAGTGGGAAAAAAAAAGGCCTTATAATTTTAAGAAAATTTTGAACAATAAAATAAACCATAATCCATCTCCATAATCACTGCCTAAACCACATCAATTCTTCAATAAACCTTCTCCAATCTTTAAAAGGTCTTTAGACTTTTTTAAAGATTTGCTTTCCGAATATGCCCGGACCAAAGGCTCTGTTCCCGACGGACGGAGCATCAGCCAGCTTTGGTCTTCACAAATCAATTTAACACCATCAAAATCTTTAATCTCAACCACTTTTTTCCCTAAAAGTTCTTTAACCTGTTTTATTTTTTCGGGGTCATATTTCCCGTCCCCTAAAGCAAGATCCGCCCGTTCATAATAATAACGGCCGAATTCTTTCTCCATGTCATCTAAAAGTTTTTTAATATTCTTCTTCTGAAAAACCATCATTTCCAAAAGCAATAATCCGGCGAGTGTCCCGTCGCGTTCTGGAATATAATCCTGAACCCCAATCCCGCCGGCTTCTTCCCCGCCAGCAATAATTTCTTCACTAACCATCAAATCAGAAATATATTTAAAACCAACAGGTGTTTCATAAAGTTTTAAATTCAATTTTTTCGCGATATTATCCAACATGACAGTCCCGCACGTTGTTTTAACAATCCCGCCTTTTCGTCCCCGATTTCGAGCCAAATGTAAGATAATAAGCCCGAGGATTTTCTGTGGACTGATAAATTCTCCGCCGGGAGCAACAGCCGCGATTCTGTCCGCGTCCCCATCAAGAACAAGCCCTAAATCAAATTTTTCTTTTTTAACACGCGATAACAATTCTGGTAAATATTCAGCAATCGGTTCTGGTTTAGTTCCTCCAAATGAAGGATTAATATCAGCACGCATTAAGGTAACACGCAACTGGCTTCCTTTTAAAACTTCTTCCAAAATCCGTCGGCCACTACCATGCATAACATCTTGGATAATTTTAAATTTTGCTTTTTTGATTTTTGCTAAATCGACATAACTTTTCATAAATTTTAAATAAACCGCTTTAAAATCATGCATTTTAATTTTATTAGCGCTAAGCGCGTCTTTTAATTTTATCGTCTGAACCGGTGTTCTCTCAAAAAACGATTCGACTTTATTTGTAATATCTTTCGATGCACCACCGCCCTGCCGATTTTTAATTTTTATACCATTAAATTCTCCCGGATTATGGCTTGCTGTAATCATAACCCCGCAAACACTTTTGGTATTGACCACGCCATAACTTAATGCCGGCGTCGGAATAGGCTCTTGGGATAATAAAACTTCCATCCCGTTTTGGGCGAGAATACACGCGACGATTTCAGCATATTTACCAGACAAAAACCGCGTATCATAAGCGATAGAAACACGTTTATGTTCTGTCGCAAAATCTTCCTTAATCCATTCTGCAATCGCTTGCCCAACAATCGCAACATTTTTGAATGTAAATGTATCCGAAATAACGGCGCGCCATCCATCTGTTCCAAATTTAATTTCACAAGACATACTTTTCTCCTTATCTTATTCCGTTTTACGATTGATATAGTTGATGTTCTTTAATATACCTTAAAACTTTTTCTGGTAAAAAATATTTTACACTTTTTGAAGAGGCCAAACATTTTCTTATATAAGAAGAAGACACGTCAATCCCCAACATCGTCAAGAACCGAACAGGAATAGCTGACGGGTTTCGTTGAAATCCAGGACGATTCATAACGACAAACTGGGTTATTCCTAAAAGCTCTTCGATATTTCTCCACGTTGAAAGTGTTTTATAAGCATCTTCGCCTATTAAAAAATAAAATTTCGTCGGCTTGGGAAAATGGTGACGAAAATAACGAACCGTATCAATGCTATAAGATTTCCCTTTTTTTTGAATCTCAAAATCAGAGATTTCAAAATAAGAATTGTCTTCAATAGCCAACTTAACCATTTCAAAACGATGTTTCGCTTCGACAACGCCCCGAGTTGTTTTATGTGGAGGAAAATACGATGGCACAAAAATCACCTTATCCAACTTAAGCTTTTCATACGCCCATTGGGCAATCGCCAAATGTCCCAAATGAATAGGATTAAATGTCCCGCCTAAAATACCAATTCTTTTCATAAATAATTGCCACGCAAACAACCAAAATTAATTTCGAATCTGTCCTTGGCCATAAACTTGATACTTATACGTCGTCAATCCTTCTAATCCCATAGGGCCTCGAACATGAATTTTATCTGTGCTAATCCCTACTTCAGCGCCAAACCCAAATTCATATCCGTCGGTAAAACGCGTTGAAGCATTTTTGTAAACACACGCCGCATCCACTTCTTTTAGAAATTGCGCGGCCTCTTTCTTATCTTCAGTCACAATCGCATCAGAATGCTGTGACCCGAAAGTGTTAATATGTGAAATGGCTTCCTGCGTATTTTTAACCACACGCACCGCCAGAATTAGATCCAAATATTCTTCGAACCAATCTTGAGTGGTTGCTTTCTTAATATTTTCTCCAAAGATTTTCCTTGTCTTATCACAACCGCGGATTTCAACGCCTGCTTTCATGAATTGTGCTATCATTGCAGGAAGAAATTTCTTAGCCATTTTTTCATGAACCAGCATCGTTTCCATCGCGTTACAAACACCAGGGCGCTGGACTTTAGCGTTAAAACAAATCTCTTGCGCCATCTGTAAATTAGCCTGATCACTCACATAAACATGACAAACGCCTTTATAATGTTTAATAACCGGGATTTTAGAATTCTCGGCGACAAATCGAATAAGATTTTCTCCTCCTCGAGGAACAATCACATCAACGTATTGAGAAAGCATTAAAAGTTTTTCAACACCCCGACGGTCAGTTGAATCTATCATCTGAATACTTTCAACAGGAATTTTTGTGTTCTTTAACGCGCTTTTTAAAACAGCAAAAATGGCTTTATTCGAATAAAAAGCTTCTTTGCCTCCTTTTAAAATAACCGCATTGCCGGATTTCAAACACAATCCTATGCAATCGCTTGTGACATTCGGGCGAGATTCATAAATAATACCGACAACGCCAATAGGCACTCGGATTTTCTGAATGATTAATCCATTCGGACGCTTAAAAGAATGCAAAAGTTCTCCGACAGGATCCTTTAATTTTGCAGTATCTAACAAACACTCCCGCATCGCATCAATGCGCTTCTCATCTAACATCAAACGATCTAAAAGGGCTTTATTTAAACCCGCCTTCTTCCCGGCGATTAAATCTTTTTTATTTTCCTTCATTAAATACATTTTTTTTGCTTTTAAAGCATTCGCCATTTTAACAAGCGCATGATTTTTATCACGCGTATCCATAAGTGCGAGAATTCTTGAAGCTTCTTTGGCTTTCTGCGCAAAATGAATAATTTGTTTTTCTACAATTTTAACCATTGATTCCTGTTTCCCTTCTAAAGTCTAAGCGGCCTTAACGAAGTTCGTTACTCACAAAGGACCATATTATCGCAATGAATTGCCTCAGTCTTTCCTTTTTTATCAACAATTTTTTTTAATTCTTCGGCAGAATAATTCACAAGCCCACGCGCAATTTCCTTGCCCTCTTGATCTTTAACCAAAACAACATCATTTTTTTTAAAATCCCCTTCGGATGAAATAACACCAGGAAGAAGCAAGCTTTTCCCGCCTTTTAATAACGCCTGTCTTGCTCCATCATCAACCAAAAGAACACCTTGCGATTTTGTACCAAAGGAAATCCAATGTTTACGTGAAACTAATTTTTCTTCTTCCGCTAAAAATAATGTCCCTGCCTTTTCTCCCTTTATAATACGCAAAAGAATATTTTCGGCTTGCGCATGCGCAATCACGCAAGGAATTCTTGCTTTTGTCACAATTTTAACCGCTTCCAGCTTTGTCGTCATTCCCCCCTTAGACATTTGTTTATTCTTAGTTCCCGTCGCTAATTTTTCCAATTCTTCTGTCACTTTCTTAACCTCTTCAAAAACTTTTTTCTCGCCGTCTTTTATTTCATAAAACCCCTCAACATCCGATAAAATGATTAAAAGATCCGCGTCAATCAAACTAGCAACCAATGCTGATAATTTATCATTATCGCCGAATTTAATTTCTTCCGTCGAAATCGTATCATTTTCGTTAACAATCGGCACAACGTCTTGTTGAAGCATTTGAGAAAAAGTATTACGCGCATTATTAAAACGCTCCCGATGATTAAAATCATCCCATGTTAATAACACTTGCGCGCATATAATTTTTCTTTTTTTAAATAAATCGGAATATAGCCGCATCAAAATATTCTGACCGATAGCCGCCAATGTTTGCAACAAAGCCAAATCAACCGGCCGTTTCTTCAATTTTGTCTCCGACATTCCTAAGGCAATCGCCCCTGAACTGACCAAAACAACATCTATCCCTTTCTTCTTTAAAGCATAAATTTGATCTACCAAACGAGACAATTCTTTTTTATGTCGGCCGCCCTGATGAGCCGCGATTAAGCTTGATCCAATTTTCACAACAACTTTCTTAATAGGTCTGTGAAACTTTCTTAACATCATTTGAAAAATTATCCTTTTCTAAAACATTTTTTATTTTATAAATTAAATTTTCTAATCCTTTGCGCTCTAAAGCCGAGATAGGAAAAATCTCTTGCTTCTTGTATTTCTTATGAAATCGCTTTAAATGATTTTGGGCCTCCGGCATATCCATTTTATTGGCTACAATAATTTTATACTTATCTAAGAAGCTGTCACTATATTTTTTAAGTTCCGCATTAAGCTTTTTATAGTCTTCTAAAGGATCGCGACCTTCCATCGCGCCCATATCTAAAACATGAACTAAAATTTTCGTTCGTTCAGCATGACGTAAAAACTGATGGCCTAATCCTTTTCCTAAATGCGCGCCTTCAATAATTCCTGGTAAATCCGCAACCACAAAAGCTGATTGCTTTTTATCATCATTTTGCGTGATCACAATTCCCAAAATAGGCTGTTTAGTCGTAAACGGATAATTTGCAATCTTTGATTTTACCTTAGAAATAGCACTAATAAGAGTCGATTTTCCAGCGTTAGGAAACCCTATAAGGCCAACGTCCGCAACAACCTTAAGCTCCAAGAATAACGCTCTTTCTTCTCCCAATTGTGGCTCTGTGCGAAATTTACGCGAAACATTTCCAAACCCGCCCTGTCCACCTTTTGCCACAACGACAAAATCTCCATGCTTGACTAAATCACGAATTTGTAAACGAGTTTCCTCGTCTTTGACAATTGTTCCTTCAGGAACACGAATAATACAATCAGCTCCTGTCTTTCCTGTTTTACCTTTACTGCTGGCATTGCCGCCTTTTTCTGCTTTGTAATTCTGTCGATAACGGCAATCTAAAAGCGTCCGCAAACTCCTATCCGCCATAATAATCACATTCCCTCCACG